>CAYHLB010000050.1:0-7105 GCA_964357325.1 Candidatus Woesearchaeota archaeon | reverse complement strand
GGGAGGAGTAAATAAAAATTAGGCAATAATTAGTATAAACTTTAAGAATCTAAAGAACTACACCTAGAATAAGAAATAACAACTTTTTTATACATGCTTTTTTTATTCCTATCATGAAACAAAAACCAGAAAATAGCAAACCCACTTCTAAAAGAAATGCAGAACCCGGAGACCTAGTAGAAATATTAATAAAAGATAAAAAAGAAACGGGAATTTTCCTAGAATCAGAACCAGGAATTCAATTAATAAAATTAAAAAACGGTTATAATATTGGTTTGAAAAAAGAAGATATAAAACAAATAACTATCTTAGAAAAAGCAAAACAAGAAAAACAAGAACAAGAATTAAAACAATCAGGAAACAAACCAATAATTGACTTCATAATCACAGGCGGAACAATTTCCTCTAAACTAGACCCTAAAACAGGAGGAGTAAAAGATTTAACAAATCCAAAAGAATTCTTCTCAACCTATCCTAAAATATTTGAACTAGCAGACATTAGAGTTCAAAGTCCATTTATGAAATGGAGTGAAAACATGGATTCAAAAGACTGGATAAGAATTGCAAAAATAGTTTCCAAATCTCTGAATGACCCAAATGTAAAAGGAGTAATAATAACTCATGGAACAGATTCTCTCCATTACACATCAGCTGCCCTGAGCTTCATGCTTCCAAATCTAAATAAACCAGTTATTCTAACCTATAGCCAAAGAAGTTCAGACAGAGGAAGCAGTGATTCAAGAATGAATCTTATCTGCTCTGCCTATGCAGCACTTTCAGACATAGCAGAAGTAATGATTGTTGGTCATGCAACACAAAATGATGATTATTGCTATGCATTAAGAGGGACAAAGGTGAGAAAAATGCACAGTTCAAGAAGAGATGCTTTTCAACCAATTAATATAAAACCAATTGCAAAAATATTTCCAGATGGAAAAATAGAAAAAATTCTAGATTTTAATAAAAGAAATAAAAACAAAGTAAAACCCGATGCTGTTTTTGACAATAGGATTGCCTTAATAAAATTCTATCCAGGACAAGACCCAAATATTCTGGATTTCTATAGAAAAAAGAATTACAGAGGACTTGTAATTGAATTCATGGGCATAGGTCAGGTTGCAAATAAAGGAAAAAACAATTGGATTCCAAAATTAAAACAAATAATCAAATCAGGAATGTTTGTCTATGCAGTTCCCCAAACAATATACGGTAGATTAGACCCCTATGTTTATGAATCAGCAAGAAGAATTTCAGAAACAGGAGTTGTTTATCTAGAAGACATGCTTCCAGAAACAGCATATGTAAAATTAGGATTTATACTTGGACACCGCAAATGGCGAGGTTCCGTAGCAACTCGTTTAAAAATGATGGAGAATTTAGCAGGCGAATTTAATAAAAGATTATGTAGTGAATTTATCAACCATAACCTCTAACAACAATAAATCTCCTAACCTTAGAAAAATAATATTTATCAACCTGGCGAGGATTTTCTTCAGATCTAAGTGAATATTTAAGATCACTCATGACATCAAATTCTAATTTTCCATGATGTAAAATCCGTTCTCCAAGTTTTCCAGCTTCTTCAATACAAACAATTCTTCCATCATAATTCTCCATAACACTTCCAACAGAATGAATGCTAACAGGAGGAATAAAATGAACATCTAATTCAGCTTTTTCCAAAATTTCAGCAAGAGAAAATCTATCACCTTGAGTTCCATCTACAACTTCTGCAATTCTAGGAAAACTTGCAACACTTTTTTCATTTGCATGTATTGCTTTTTTTCTTTCTATCATCAAGTTTTAAGAAAAAAATCTTTTTTAAACGTTTCTATAAAAAAAATATTTCCGACGAGATTTTGCTGTAAATATTTTAAAATATTTTACAAATAAGGCAGATTAAATAAAAATTTATGCAATCATCTTTTCATATTCACTATAAGAATTTTCAATTATCCTTGCTGTTTCAAAATCAAGATTAGTTACCTTTCCTCCTGCATCAAACCTTTGTAATTCAAATAATATCTTTGAATAAAAAATATGTATATCTGGATGATGGTCATTAATTTCAAAAACAGAAGAAAGTCTAACAATAAAAGCCAGAGAGTCCACAAAATCTCTGAACTTAAACTCCTTCTTTATTTTATCATCTTCATAGTTCCAACCAGGAAAATTCTTAAGTTCTTCCAAAATTTCTCGTTCAAACAATATTCTGATATCTTTACCCATTTTAACCTCCTAAAAATCAATATATAATAATACATAGCTAATATAAATAATTTACGAACTTATTAATTTGCAACTTTGAAATTGCCTTATATAACCACTAGGACATCCACAAGTATAACCTGCTTCAACTAACTTGCCATTTGAACAGAAATAAGGTTTTGTTTTAGAACAAGTATTTTCAATAGTGCCATCCTCACAATCACTATTTGAAGGATTAGATATATTTTTAATAATCAGTCCAGAAGTTGTTTTAAAAAAATCAGGATTATAATAAAAAAACAAAATAGCAAAATCAAGTATTAAAACAATCAAAACAAGAGCAATCAATAATCTAATTGGTTTTCGAGGTTTCTTCTCATAATCTTCGTTATTATCTTCGACCCCATAGGTATCATTGTCTTCGAATGTTTCTTTTTTCTTAAGATTAATATCTCCCCCTCTAATTTCTTCAAGTAGTTCTTGTTTTATTTCCCTCTTTATTTCCTCTTTAAACTTAGAATCAAATCTATTTCTACCTCTTTCTGCCATAAATATATATCTTAAAAATATTATATAAACATTGTTCAATTATATAATATATAATAGAATGAGCATGTTTTAAAGAGAACTACATCAAAACCTTATTAAATCTTAATTATCTAAGATATTTATGTCAAAAGTAAAATCTGAAGAAATCATGATTGGCCTAGAAATTCATGGCTATCTAGAAACAAAAGAAAAACTATTCTGCAGATGTAAAAACTTCCATGATATGAAGCAAATAAAACCAAACACAAATATTTGCCCAATATGCACAGGACAACCAGGTTGCAAACCAATGCTCCCAAATAAAAAAGCAATAGATAAAATACTTCAAATAGGCCTAATGTTAAACTGCAAACCCAATCTAATTGAAGACAAAAAACCACTAATATTTCAAAGAAAACACTATAACTGGCCAGACATGCCATCAGGCTATCAAAAAACAATTTCCGGATTTCATTCTACACCTCCTGTTGAAAAAGGAGAATTCTTAGGCATAAGAATAACAGAAGCACATTTAGAAGAAGACCCAGCTGCATGGAATCCTGAAACAGGAAAAATTGACTACAACAGAGCAGGAGCCCCATTAGTTGAAATTGTAACAGACCCTGATTTCACATCTTCGCAGCAAGTTGAAACCTGGCTAAGACAACTAGTTCTAACTCTTTCCTATATAAAAGCATTAAACAAAGATGCAGGAATAAAAGCAGATGTTAATGTAAGCATAAAAGGAAAAACAAAAAGAACAGAAATAAAAAACGTCAACTCAATAACTGAAATAATTAGGGCAATTGATTCTGAAATAAAAAGGCATGAAAAAGAACTTCCAAACCAACAGGAAACAAGAAGATGGAACTCAGAAAAAGGAAAAACAGAACTAATGAGATTAAAAGAACATGCAGAAGACTATAGATTTATTTCAGATCCAGACCTTCCTGCAATTAAAATAACAAAACAACAAATAGAAAAAATAAAAAAAGAACTTCCAGAATCTCCAATGCAAAAACTAGAGAAAATAATAAAACATCATAAAATAAATAAGCAAGATGCAGAAGTTCTAACTAAAAACCTGGAAATAGTGGAATTATTTGAAAAAGTAGTAGAACACATTCCAACCAAAATAGCACTTCCTTGGATAACAGTAGAATGGCTTGGAGTCCTTAACTATAACAAAAAAACAATGGACAATGTCTCAATAAATCCTCAACACATAATAGAATTATTAAAATTAATAGAACAAAACAAAATAACTCCCTTAAAAGCAAAAGATATTTTAAGAAAATTCATTCCATCATCATTTTCACCATTAGAAGAAGCAAAAAAACATACATCAATTACAGATGAAACTCAAATAGAAAAAATAATCAATGAAATCCTAAAGAAAAATGAAAAATCAGTTAAAGATTTCAAAGCAGGAGAAGCAAAAGCATTGAATTTCCTAATAGGCCAAGTAATGCAAGCAACAAACAAAAGAGCAGATTTTCAAATCGTCAAATCGCTCTTGCAAGAAAAGATAAAATAAGATTTGACGAGACTGAGTAAAAAATAATTTTTTACTCTGGACAATAAAATCAATTATAGAAAAAAAGTTGAGATAAGATGCCATTATTAAAACAATATAATCAAGAACAGCTAGCAACTTGGAGATCAAGTAGAGTATGTTGTTTGTATATGAATGCATTTTCTATTAAAGAAGCACATCCTGAATCCCATGATTTAGAAGATTTAGCAAGAAATTTATTTAATATAGATTTCAAAAAAAGATTAGAAATAAGAGAAATACTTAAAGAAGAATTAGAAAAAAGAGTAAAAACAGAAGACTATGGAAGTGCAGCAAGATTTAGAGATATGTTAAGATATTATGAAGAACATGTAATGGGCTAAATAATAATTGTATAAAATATCTAAAAAGTTGAAATGATTATTTATACAAAACATAATATTTTTCTTTCCTCTTATCTATTTCAAAACCACTAACTCCTTCAGCAAGAACCTCTTCTCTAAAAACAGGTTCAACATACTTTGGCTCTGGCTTTTTAGGACTATATAAAAATAAATAATAAAGAGCCCTTTGTTTCCAGGTCATTTCACCAACTTCTTTTTCTTCCTCTTCAGCAATAGGAGTTTCATTAATTATTCTAACTAAAGAATTTCCACTACCATTAGAACGTAAAGTAACCTGAGGTCGTTCTGAAAACACAAATTCTCCCTTCCTTTGATTATTTGAATCCATTTTAATCAAATTCAACTAAACTTAACCCTTTTTAAATATTCTGAACTATTTAGAAAACCTTTTCAAACAATAATCCACTAATTCCTCTCCTTCAAGTGCCCTGGATTGAGTATCTGTTCTAATCATAAAAACTTCCTTGCCAGCTAATTGCAAAAAGACCTTAACATCACTTCTTCTTATTCTTATCCAGCAAACAATTTTATTCATTCCATTAACAACAACATCAACAAATTCAATCCTCACATAATCATTAATATGATTGTATATCTTAGAAGGAAAATAACTCCTCAGAATATCATCCATTATCATTCTTCTATAACCATCTTTGCTCCCATCAACCAGTTTCTTTAATTCATCCTGAATTCCAGTTATTTCAAAACAATTATCATCCTTTCTCTCTTTTATGCCAATTATTAAATTCCCTCCCTCTGAATTAAGCAAAGCACAAATAGATTTTGCAATTATAACCTTAGAAGCCTTTTGTTTATGGCTATGAACTTCATAGGACTTGCTTTTATGTATATCCTCATTAGTATAATCCAAACTCCATAAAGCACTTGACTTAAATTCAGTATGTAATCCCTCTCCACTCAACATTAATTTTTCTATTTCCTTAAAATTCTTTTGATTTTTTTCATCATCACTATAAATTATTTTTTGAACTCTTCCCATATCCCCACTCTTCAGCCTTACCATTACTCCATACATTTGATAAGAATTTTTAGATAAAATTTCATCAACAATTCCACGAGCAAGCTTATTATTGTTGCTTAAAATCTCCACTCTTATCCCTTTTTTTATATTTTCAGCATACTGGGTTTCCATAAATCCTAAAAACTCCAAGTATTTTTAAGTTTAATCTGTCTTTTGAAAGTTATAAATATACAGTTAAAATCAAAAAAAAATTTAACAACTATTATTTATTTTTGAAAAACTTTCTGCCCATAGTTCAATCAAGTTTTTCTTCTACTATCATTAATGTCAATAACTCAATTAAGCAGAATCAAAAGTATTTCTACGCAGAGATATAAAACATATATCCTGATCCTAATATACTCTTCTTAACTGATACTTTATAGACTATCTATAAAAATTAGAAAATAATTATGGACAATGGACTAATTATTTTCATTAGATATTATTTTTTCTCCAGAAAAAATAACAAAAACCATCAACTTAAATCCAATCAAAACATTTATAACAAATAATCCTCCTACAATATAAAAGAGATAAAATGTTTTACCTACCATTTATAGGCTCATTCCTAGAAGCAGTTGGAATGACAATTGAAAAAATAATGCTTAAAAAAAAGAGTCTTAATTTTAAAAATTATACTGTCTATGGTTTTCTAGCAATAACCATTTTAATGTTTCCATTTATTTTTTTCTTCTGGAGCATAAAACCAGAAGCATATTCAATAAAAAACATTCTTCTTATAGTATTTGTAATAATCTCTGCACTTTTTGCAAATCTTCTTACTTACTATGCACTAAAACGAGAAAATCTAACTGCAATGGAGCCAATAAGATTAATGCAGCCAATCTTCACAATAATTTTAGCAGTCATAATATATTCTTCAGAAAGAACAAATTTCCTAACAATAATACTTGCAATAGTAGCAAGTTTAACCCTTGTAATTTCACACATAAAAAAACATCATCTAAAATATGATAAATATATCATAGCAGCACTTCTCGGAAGTTTGTTTTTTTCAATAGAACTAGTTGCATCTAAACCTCTTCTTCAATACTACAATTCACTTACATTTTATTTTCTAAGATGCCTAGCAATATTACTAATAACAGCAATAATATTCAGACCAAAAAACAAAGTAGACACTAAGCTAAAATTAACAATTATTCTAACAAGTGCAATGTGGATAATCTATAGAATAATTCTCTACTATGGCTATAACTCATTAGGAATAGTTTTCACAACAATTCTCTTCATACTAACTCCTGTTTTCACTTATATTTTTGCAGCAATTTTTCTAAAAGAAAAAATAACCCTAAAACAAATAATCTCAATAATAATAATCGCCTGTATAGCTGCTGCAATAATAATTCAAAAATGACATCCTCTCCACCCTAAAGGTTTTTTGCTGAGGCAAAAAATCGCCTG
>CAYHLB010000049.1:0-7124 GCA_964357325.1 Candidatus Woesearchaeota archaeon | reverse complement strand
ATAACCAAGAAAAAAATTATTGAATAGTTCTATAAATTTCTAATGTCCCACAACCCTTTTTTAGATACTGTCAACATACCGTGATATAGTGCTTTTTTGAGCTATTTCTCTAAACGCATAACTGATTTATATTAATTATATTTTATATTATCAATAATTAGTAAAGTAATATCTTCGGAAAAAGTGGGCAATAGGTGCTTTTGGAGAAGAGATTTTCATGAAACAAGCAAAGCAGGTTTCAGTAATTGTCTGTAAAAATTTAGTATACCCCTTTAACTTGACAACGTCCTTTTATGAAAAATTTATAAAAATCAATTTTCGCTAACTTTTTATATAAGATATTCATTGATTTATCATGAAAAGAATTGTTTTATCTAAAACATGGGCATGGATTATTTTAACAGGATTAATTATTCTCGATGCATTTCTTGATGTAATTTTTGTAAAAGGAAAAGGGCTTGAAAGTAACATATTAAGACCTATAGCAAATTTATTTGGAATAAACAATCCTCTTTTTTTAACGCCTATTGTTTTGGTAATTCTTTATATGGTTATTAAAGGTGTATCTTGGTTAACTAAAAAAATAGACAAAATTCTTATTAAAGCAGAAGAATTAGTCTTGACTACTCTTGTTATTATCTATGGTATTTTTGATTTATGGCTTATATTAATTTATTTTTTTAATTTTAGGTTATTTAAAAGCCATCTCTACTTAATCCCCATACTTATTGTAATAGGAATAGCATATGCTTGGTGGGCTGAAAATAAATTAAAAAAGAAATAGTTTCTTTTATTCCTTATTATTTATCATATTGTTTTTCAAACTTAAAATCCATCACCCTGACATCTGGACTAAGCAATTCTACTTTATCAGTCTTGCTTCTTAAACCCCTATAAATTCTTTGAAGAAGTTCTCTTCTTGACTTGTCCATATAAAAAGAATTATAGTGGGCAGGCTTGTTCTTTTTTAAGATTTTCCAGAAGATATCTGAGATATTGGGATATGGAAATCTTGTGATTATTATGCTATTGCACATGTCTCCTGGAAAATCAATTCCCCTATTGCATTTTGTTGTGAACAAGATGTCTGTTTTTTTGTTCTTAAAATGATGTATTCTTTCTCCTAGGGGATCTTTTTTTTGCTCTTCTAGTATTTGTTCTTGACTTGGAAGATTGTCTATTTCATATTTTGCTTTTTCAAATTCCTTTGGAAGGTCTGAAAAGCTTGTGATATGGACAAGAGTTGGTTTTCTTGCAATTAAAACGCAGTTAGAAAGAGCTTTTAGATATCCTTCTCTTGTTGTTTTTCCTGATTTAAATGCTGAATAACTGCAATCAAGTTCATAGCCATGTTTGTTTATTATTAAATCTCCTTGTGTATTGACTTCTGCTTCAATTGTCTTGAAATTATCAATTCCAAATATGGTTTTTAGAACTGTTTCTGAATGAAGTGTTCCTGACATCATAACTACAATCTTGTTTTTGCTTATTATTTCTTTTAATCTTTTTTCAAGATTGGTTGTAACTAGGTTGATAAATAGGTCATTGTCTTTTTTTTCAATTGAAAAAAAGGTTTCTTCTAGAAATTCAGAGAATATTTTTGCAACCTTATCTAAATGATTTATATAGTTATTGTCTTCTTCATCTATTTCATCTAATATTGATTGATTGTGAAGGATTAATTCCAATAATTGTTCAATCAAGGTGTTGTTAATTGGAAGAATATCCTCATTTTGATATTTATTAGAGGATTTTATTGCATTGCAGGTATCGATTAATTCCTCTGCTATTTTTCTTAATTCCAGGTCTTTTGTGTGAAAACTTGTTAAATAGAATAAGAGCCTATTGAGATTAATCTGCTCTTGATTTGAAAAACTGTCTAAAAATTCATCACATTCATCAATTATTTCTACTTCTGTCAGGGGTTTTCTATCCATTAGGCTTTCTATTTGATATTTTAAAGAATTAAATATAAGAACATCTGCTTCTGCATAAGCAGAGTATTGTTCATAGTATGGACAACCTTGCTGTCTTTGATATATAACAAAGTCTTTCCCATTTAAACCAGAATATTTTATTTTTTTTGCATCTTTGAATCTACCTATTTCAAATTTATCATAGACAATTGGGGACCAATAGGGGCAAACAGGAGCTATTGTCATTCTTTTTACATCATGGACAGAATCAAATTCAGAAAGCCGAACATTTGGATTTTTTTTAATATATTGTTTTATTTTATTGAGGTTTTTTTCTTTTATTTCTATTTTACAAGGAAGAAATCTATTGTCACAGGAGGATTCATCTTTTGAATGAATTGGTTGAGAATAACTAGTAAAAAGGTCTGTTAGTTTTGCATTTTTTTCAGATGGCTCGATTTTCTCTAAAAAATCGTTTTTGTTTTCTTCTAAATATCTGCATTTAAAATTCTGCCTTCCAACTATTGAGAAAATCTTTAATTTTTCTTTCATGTCCAATTGTTTTTTATTAATTAATTCACATTCTTTTATTGAAGCACAATCAATGGGATTAAAGTTATTTTTCTTAAGAACATATTTGTTTCCAGAGTATTCTTTTGAATATTGTTCTTGAAGAGATTTAATAGGCACTACTATTGAAGTTTTCCCAAAATATCTTGCAAGGTTTAGGGCAATCGAACTTTTTCCTGTTCCGCACATGCCTTTAATAAAAATTATCTTATGACCTTGCTCTGCTGCCTGAATAACTTCTTTTACAACATCTTCTTGGTTTTTTCCATTAGAAAAAATTAAAGGTTCTAAGTATTTTTCATTTTCAAATAAGGACCACATATTAAATAACCTGTTTTTAGAATTATAGATTGAAAGGGGAATTTATAAGGATTTGGATGATGTTAATTAAATCAAAGATTTAATTAAGTAAGTCTTAATAATGGAAAAGAGTCTTATGAAAGCTTCTTTCATCTCTTCTGGATAAAGTTTCCATTAAATACCTACTTCTGGCATCTTGTTCTTGATGAAAGTCCTCTATCATTCTTCGTTGACGATCTAAATTTTCTGACATTGCTGCCATTTTATTTGCAAATGTAACATTTTCTCTTTCATGCCTTGCAGCAAATAACCCTACAAGACCATCATGAAATATCATTTCGCGACAATAATGACTCATGATACTTCACAATTTATATCCTTTTTATATCTTTTGTTTGCTCTCTTGTTCGCTTCATTATTGTGCATTAACGATTAACATTGCTTAAACTCACAATATTTTCTAAATTCGCACCATCTACAGAGTATTCCTGGAGTTGCATTGAACTCTATTTCAGATTCTATTTTATCAATTAATTGGATTATTTCTTGTTTTAATTGCTCTAATTGTTCTAAAGTTCTTTGGGATTGTTTTTTTTCATTAAAATCAAGATAATGCCAGATTAAATGAACGTCTTTTGCTTCAGGAAAAAGCTTTCTTATACCTAGAGAGTAAAGAGCGAGCTGTCTGTCATTATCTAAATCCTCTTGAGTCTTCATTGCACCTGTTTTATAATCATGGATTTCAAAGATATTTGTTTCTTTATTGTGAACAAGTCGGTCAATAAAACCTTGTAACTGGTATTTTCCAGAATCATCTAGATTAAGAGTTATTTGATGTTCAATGGCAATTGTATTATCTGAAAAGGGTTGATTTTTAAAATAATAGTCAATCAGAAATTTTATTCCTTTGTCAAAATAAAATTCAGGTGTAAATTCATTGTTGACTATTTTTATTTCTGAATTATATTGTTTATTCCAAGAAATTGCATAGAATTCAATCACTTGCTCTAATGATGGAATTGATTTTTTGATTACTTGATTGTATAGCCATTCTAATGCTTCATGGACAATTCCTCCTAAAAAACCTTCTATAGTATTCTCTATTTCTGGTTTAAGTTTATCAATGTATCGAAATTTGAATTTTAACTTACATTGTTCAAAGGCAGAGAGTCTTGAATGAGAGTATATCACCATTTATGTATTTTATAATTAACTAGAAGAGTATTAAAGGATTTCTATGGTTCTGGATATTCTACTAAATCTCTTTCAGCAACACGAATTGCTAATTCATCTAATCTTTTCATATCTATTTTCCTATGCCTATAGGGCCATTTATGCTTGTTCCCTAAAAAAGAAATTCCTGCTAGATAATAGGCAATTCTGTCTGCTTTTCTTACAGCACAAACCCTGTCGTCTGCATGGGGCTTATAAAGATGTGGGACATTTAAGTCTGCTTTTTTAAACCACATTTCTAAAACACTCTCTAAATGGTTTGAATGAACTTCCCTGTCAACTCCATCAAAAATTACCTGAGTTTTAGAAGGATTTAAATTGTATTTTAAGAAAAATGCAAATGTCAATGCTGCTATTGCATTACCTTTTATTAAACAAAGTGGGCTTTTTTCAACCATTATTTTGGGTATTGTTGTATATAAAAAATCAGGATGTTCAGAAAGGTATGTTCTTCCTCTTCTTAATGCCCTATCTAAACCATTTTTTCCTTGGCTAAAAATTGACCCTTTTTTTTCAAATGGCTGGCTCCCATAACATGCTCTTCCTGTATCGGGCATCATATAACCTACCACTATAATAGAGGGTCTATGGTGGGGATTTAGGTTAGGAAGATTAAAACCATTGTTTACTTCATCAAAACCTAGGATTATTCCATTGGGTATATGCCTTAATTTCTTTCTTTTTTTGGACATTAGGTTAACAGCAAATTTTGATTTATAAATATTTAAATAAAACAGAATATATTATCAATTATACAATGGTACTTCAATACAAGCTAAAAAGCAAAACTAGATGGAAAGAATATAAGGGAAAGGGAAAACTGAAGTATTCTGTTTCTAAATATGATTTTAGGCTTTTGAATAAGGATAAAACAAAAATCCTTGTGAAAAAGGGGAATTATTCGAAGGTGATGAAAAGATTCAGGCAAATTGAATTTTTCAAACATCATTAAAAATAACTGCTACCCCTAAAAAATTACTTGTTGTCACTTTTTAGATTTTTTGTTTATAAATATGATTGGTGTAAAATATATGTTTTTTTATATAGGTTTATATTTATACTAAGTTTTGTTCAAAATATTAGCAGGAGGGTATAAAAGATGATACTAGAACTATCTTTTGTGTTAATTGGTGGCACACATATTGGCTTAGAAAAATCTTGGGGAGTTATTGAAAATCTTATGAAAAAATATCCTCAGGCTAAGTGGAAAAAAGAGATTGATTGGGACAACAAAAAGGGAAAATATGTGGTAGAAATTGATTGATTTTTGTTTTTTATAAATAGTTATTTATTTAAAGTAAATATTATTTGAATGTTTATGGAAAAAGGGGCTAAAGTTTATATTTTCATTTGGGTTGTTTTATTAGTATTTTTATTGAGTGTTGTCTTTTTTAATAAGATTACTGGCAATGTTATTGATGATTCTGAAGAATCAGAAATAAGTGATGAAAATATTGTAGAGGATGCTCCTCAAGAATTAAATGTAGGTGATGAAAAACAATGTATTAAAGAATGTATTTCAGAGGAATGTGACTCTGGTGATTTAAGTTGCATGCAGGCAAGTGCAAATGTATGTGTTGGAAAATGCAAGGTTAAAAAATCAGAGCCAGTTATTCCTTCTAAGAGCTGTACTAAAGATTGTCTTGTTAGAGATTGTGAGGCTTCTGATAAAATTTGTCCTGAGAAGAATAAATATAAATGTAGCAAAGAATGTAATTCAATAGTAGCTCCTGCTGCAAAATTAGAGGAAGATTTATGTGTTAGAGAATGTGTTAATAATGAAGATTCGAGTTTGACTTGCATACCTGAAGGAGATGAGCAAATTGATGAAATTTGTCAAACATGTATGAATAATTGTGAGCAATTATATGATGGTCCTTGTCTTCAAGAGATAAAACTTGAAACTAAATTAAAAAAATGCGAGGTTTGTGAGGGTTGTTATGGGGCTCTTGTTATGGGAAATTCTAAACAAGGTTATGATTGTGTTGTGGATGTTAAGTGTAAAGATGCTAAAGGAAATGTAGAAAAACAAGGAATATTTGCAAGGATGTTTGGTTTCTTTAAAGGAATGTTTGGTGGGGGAGACAAGGATAATAGCTCTGAAGAAACTGTTTCTATTGATGAAACTGTGCCAGAAGACGGAATAGGGAATTCTGAAGAATGAGTTAAATTAATAAGAAAGTTTTTATAGTTTATTTTATTAAAATATATATGAAAAAGAGTTGGATGATTGGAATTTTTTTTATAGCAATTATTTTGCTTGTTTTAAATATTGGTTTTTATGCGGGGATTTTTAATATAACTGGAAATGTTGTGTCTGAACAAATTTCTAGAGAAAATCATCAAATTGGGCCTAGTGCTGAAGAACAAACTTGCATGAGGAGTTGTATGAAATGCTCTTCACCAGGTGTTGGATGTACAGGAAACCAACAAGAATGCCAAACTAAATGCAATTTAAAGAAACCAGTGGCTACTCAAGAAACTTCTTGTATGGAAAAATGTGTTTCTTCAGGTTGCAATCAGTATGATTTTACTTGTCAAGAAAAAAATAAAGGTAAGTGTGAAAAAGAATGTGGAATGATTAAGGAACCTGAAGCAAAATCTAAAGAAGAACAGTGCATTAGAGATTGTGTTAAAAAAGAAGATTCAACTTTAATATGTAAGCCTAGTTCAGAAGGAGAACAAGGAAATGATGTCTGTAAGATGTGTGCTCAGCAATGCGTTCATCTCTACGCAGGACCTTGTTTGAATGAGGAAAAATTAGAATCTGCTAAAAAAAAGTGCCAGACTTGTGAGCATTGTTATGGAGAACCTAAAATGGGAGATTCTGGAGAGGGTTGGGAATGTATTGTTAGTGTTGAGTGCAAGGATGCTTCGAATGAATTTGGAGATGAACCTGGAACAGGGCCTGAAGTCTCAAGAGATACTGGAGGCATAGTTGGAAATGTGTTTGAGAGTATTGGAAACTTCTTCAAAGGATTGTTTGGTGGTGAAAAAGAAAGTTCTGAAAATAAACCTATTAGCTCTGAGAAAGGATAAAAGATGAATGCCTCGTGGCAGGCTGTGTCACAATTATAGAAAAATATAAATAGTTATTTCTCGTCG
>CAYHLB010000048.1:0-7445 GCA_964357325.1 Candidatus Woesearchaeota archaeon | reverse complement strand
TAAAATAAAAGAGCTTGTTAATAAATTCAAAAAAAGAGTTGAATTAAGAGCAGATGAAAAAATTCTAAAATCCGAAGAAGAAACAAAAAAAATAATTAAAGAAATAATTCCAGAAGAAGCAGAAGTAACTGAAACTCTTTTTGATGCTCAAAGAAGCATTGTTGTAATTGAAGCAAAAAAACCAGGCCTTGTCATTGGAAAAGAAGGTTCTATTTTAAGGGAAATAAGAGAACAAACACTCTGGACACCAGAAGTCCAAAGAAGTCCTGCAATCCAAAGTAAAATTACTGAAAACATTAGAGCAGTACTCTATCAAACAAATAATTCAAGAAAAAAATTCTTAAACCAAGTTGGAAAAAAAATCTATAAAGAATGGAATCCTGAAAAAGTAGAAGAATGGATAAGAGTAACTTTCCTAGGTGGAGGACGACAAGTAGGAAGATCAGCCATACTCCTCTCAACACCTCAAACAAAAATATTGATTGACTGCGGAATAAATGTAGCTGGAAAAGGAAAAGAAAAATTTCCCTATTTAGATGTTTCAGAATTTAAAATAAATGAACTAGATGCAATAATTCTTTCCCATGCTCACATTGATCATTCAGGATTAATACCCTATTTATTTAAAATGGGGTATCAAGGTCCTGTTTACATGACAGCTCCAACAAGAGATATTGCAGCACTTTTAGCATTAGATTTCATAGGAGTAGCATACAAACAAGCTTCAACACCTTTATTTTCTTCAACAGATATAAAAGAAATGGTGAAGCACACAATATGCCTGGATTATAATGAAGTTACAGATATTGCTCCTGACATGAGAATAACATTTTACAATGCAGGGCATGCACTAGGAAGTTCAATAGTCCATATGAACATTGGAAACGGAGCTCATAATCTTGTTTATTCAGGAGATTTTAAATTTGATAGAACAAGACTCTTAGACAGAGCAATAGCTAATTTTCCAAGATTAGAAACAATGATAATAGAATCAACCTATGGTGGAAAAAATAATCTCCTTCCATCTAGAAAAGAAGCAGAAGAAGAATTGCTTAATACAGTACGAGAAACGATTGAAAAAGGTGGAAAAGTTTTAATTCCAGAACTTGGACTTGGAAGAGCTCAGGAAACAATGCTTATTTTAGAAGAAGCAATGAGGCAAAATCTTCTGCCAAAAGTCCCAATATACATTGATGGAATGATATGGGATATTAATGGAATTCATACAGCTTATCCAGATTTTCTTAATACAAATATAAGAAGAGATGTTTTCCAAGATAATAACCCCTTTGTTTCAGATGTCTTTCAAAGAGTTGGCTCAAGCCAAGAAAGAAAACAAGTTATTGAAGGAGGAGCTTGTATTGTTCTAGCAACATCAGGAATGCTTCAAGGAGGAGCTTCAGTAGAATATTTCCGGCATTTTGCTCAAAGTAAGCTCAACAAAATTTGCTTTGTTTGTTATCAAGGAACAGGTTCTTTAGGAAGGCAAATACAAGATGGAATTAAAACAATTACAATGAATGTTGAAGGAAATGATGAAAACATAGAAGTTAACATGGATGTAATAACCATTGATGGACTTTCTGCCCATGCAGGAAGAAAAGAACTTCTTGATTTCATAAACAGAGTTCAGCCAAAACCAAACAGAATAATAATTAATCATGGAGAACAATCAAGATGCCTAGACCTAGCATCCTCATTGTATAAATTACACCACATAGAGACAAATGTTCCGAGAAATCTAGAGACAATTAGATTGAGATAGTTTCAATGTGGGAACCACCTCAAAAATTCTGTATGATAAAACCGAAGGTTTTCTTAATTTTTGATGGGACAGAAAATTAGAAATTTTCTGTATATTGAAACAAATGTTCTGAGAAATCTAGAAACAATAAGATTAAGATAGTTTCAATATTCCATAAACTTTTATTGATTACTAGAACAAATTTTTTCAAAACCAACCAAACTTTTTTTGCGGTAAAGTGTCATGTCTTACAGGAGTTATTCTTTCGAGATCTTTTTCAAGCTCAATAGCCTCTCTGATTTTTCCTAATTTTTTATAAGAATCTATTAACTTTAATTTAATATGATTTCTCTCATTGTCAGAAGTATATGGCAAAATTTTTTCATAAACTTTTATAATCTCTGCATTTCTTCCCATTCTTTCAGCCTTTTCTCCTATAACTTTATACCAGCTAACAATATTTCTTTTTAATTCCATTTTCTCAGAGTCATTAAGCATTGTAAGTGTTTTCTTAACAACACTTTCTGCCTTATCATAAAATCCTCCTTTAATAAGGAGTTCAATTTCTTTTTGAGAAGCTCTTTTTTTTTCCATAGGATTTCCACTTAATTCCTGAAATTTAAAAATATATTTCACAGCTTCAAGATACATAAACTTGCTTTCATATAATCTAGATAATTCAACACAGCAGAACTTTTGAATTTCATGGTCAGAAAACTTCTTCAAGCATGATTCCAAATACTCCATCTTCAAGAAGTCAGACATCTTACTAACCCTTATTTCAATCTCCTTTTTATCCCTCTCCAAGACTTGCATAGTAAATACATTGATATCTATCTTTTAAAGATTGTTATAGTGAAAAGACAGATATTTAAGAGGTTTAATAAAAAATAAAGAAAAAAAAGAAAAAGATAAAAAAGGTGGTTTATACTACACAGCATTTACAAAATCTATCTGTGTTTATACTTCCTGAAGAATCTGAACAAGGCCTTAAAGTTCCTTGATAATCGGCATCAACACAAATTGTATTAGTTCTTGCACAAATGGTATTACAACTAATAACTCCTGATTGTTGTCCATCTTTAATAACACTACATTTATTCAATACATCTAAAACCTCTCCTGTGTGATTTGCCTGTAATCTTAGAATAGGCTCAAGAACTTCATCAGCAATAACATTGTCAAGCACATTTTTTATAGCATCAGATATTCTTTTATCTGTTTCAGTCTTGCTGTAAGTTTCACTTGTAGTATAAACTTTTCCTGCTTTTCCTTTTGCAACACTTATAACATTCCCAGTTATTCCATTAGATACAACTGCTCCAAGAACTCCAGCAACAAGAGCAACAATCACAACTATTGCCCAAAATTTTATATTATTATTTTTCATAATATATTTTTTACCTCCTTTCAACACATCTTTTTAATTGATAAATTAATTATCATAAATAAAACTTTTTGCTATATATATATATCGTTTAATAATCTTTTTTTATGCATCATAAACAATGCGTAAAATATGACTTTACGCACAACAAAAGGTTTATAAAGTAGATAAGTCTTTAATTAAAATGGATGAAATAACACTTCGCGCGATTGAAAATTTTAATGAGCATTGGAAAAACGGAAAAGTTGCTGAAAGGCTTAAAGAGAATATAAAAAGGGAGAAGTTTTATAAAATTCTAAAGTATCTAGATGAAAGACAGATAATCTCAATAATGGGGCTAAGAAGAACAGGAAAAACAACAATAATATTCCAGATTGCAGATTATCTTATTGAAAAAGGAGTTAATCCAAAAGATATATTTTACTTCTCTTTTGATGAAATAACTGCAAAAAATCCTGAAATTATTGAAGAGATTATACAGCATTTTTTAATTAATGTTTCTAAATCCGGATTGAATGAAAAAGAGAAAAAATACTTTTTATTTGATGAAATACAAAAAATTGAAGATTGGCAAGCTATAATAAAAAGATACTATGATTTAAAATACAATATAAAATTTATTGTTTCAGGTTCTGAAAGTCTTGCCATGAAAAAAAGTATAAAAGAAAGCCTTGCAGGAAGAACCTTTGATTTTTTATTGACTCCCCTTTCTTTTAAGGAATTTTTAATGTTCAAAGGTTTTGAAATTAAAGAAACCAATTATAAAAAGATTTATGCAGAATTATTATCAAAACAAACAAAAATAAGTTCACTTTTTGAAGATTTTTTGCTAAAAGGAGGTTTTCCAGAAACATTAAATCTTGACATTGAAAAGGCGCAGGAATATATTAATGATTCAGTAATTCAAAAGATAATCTTTAAAGATATACCCATACATTTCAAAATAACAAATCCAGAAATTTTAATTAAAATACTAGAACTTGCATCAAAAAACACATCCCAGTTATTTGAGATTATGCAAATTAGTGAAGTATTCAATATAGGGAGAAACTCTGCTTCATTGTATATTTCCTATCTTGAAAGCTCTTTTTTAATTCACTTATCATATAATTATACTCAGAGCAAAGTAAAACAATTAAGAACTCAAAAAAAGATTTTTATTTCAGATACAGGCATAGCAAACAGTATACTAAAACAAAGAAAAATAGATAGTCCGGAATATTTAGGCAAACTTGTTGAAACCCAAATCCATAATGAATTATCAAATAATTATGAAACATTGTTTTGGAGAGATAAACAACAGCATGAGGTAGATGTTATTGTTAAAAAAAATAAGATAAATCCTATTGAAATAAAATATAAAACTAGCTTAAATTCATCAGATAATAAGGGGATAGATTTCTTTTTAAAGAAGTTCAGGTCAAATGCAATTATAGTGACCAAAAATATTTTTAAAGAAGAAAATAAAATAAAATATATTCCTGCATGGTTATTTTTATTAGCCTATGAAGGAATTATAGAATAAGATTTTATCAGGAAAAAAAATAAAATACATTCCTCTTTGGAAATGGCTTTTAGTATGATACTAAAAAAAGAAAAAGAAAAAATTATTCAAGCTAAACAATTAGAAGGTTTTTCTGTGTTAATCAATTTATTCAAGCATTCATAAGAAGTTGTTGGAGAATTTATTTGCCCATTTACCCAAGCTAAATCAGCTGAATTAACCGATCCATCTTTATTAACATCTATAATTGAATTATATCCTGAATTAGGGGAATTACAGTCATTTGTTTTTCTTTCATTTGCAATCTCATACATTTGAGAGTAAATCAAAGAATATAAAACATAGCAATTTGCTAGATTTCCTTTTGCATCAACCTCACTCTTATTATAAGTTTCCCTCATCGTATAAACATTATATTTTCCAAATCTATCAGAATTAACCTTTATAACATTCCCAGTTATTCCAGCACTTATCACAGAAGCAACAACTGCAACAACAATAACAACGCCAATCAAAAGTCCCAAATTTATATTATTATTTTTCATAATATCTAACCTCCTTTCAACACATCTTTTTAAATTTTAATCAATTATAATAAAATTCTGGGATATATATATCGTTTATTAATAGTACTAAGTAAAGAGAAAGATTTATAAATAGTTTCTTCATATATAATACTATGATAACAAAAGATAAATGGGCTGAAATTATAAAAGATTTCCATCAAAAAGAATTGCCGCAAACAATTGAAAGAGAAATAATAATTCCTTTAGATATACCCATAGAGCGAGCTATATCAATAATTGGACCAAGAAGAACTGGAAAAACCTATGAAATGTACAACTTGATAAAAAAAATTATAAAAACAGAAAAAAAAGAGCAAGTAATTTATATTAATTTTGAAAAAGTCAATGTAAAAGATGCAACAGATGAAGATTTAATTAAAATGCTTGAAACTTTTTATGAGATTTACCCAGAAAATAGAAAAAAGAAAGTCTGGCTTTTTCTTGATGAAATACAGAATGTAATTAACTGGGAAAAATTTGTTAGAACATCACTTGATGAAAATTTAAAAGTTTATATTTCCGGTTCATCATCAAAACTTTTATCAAAAGAAATAGCAACAAGCATGAGGGGAAGAAATATCACCTATGCAATGTATCCATTTTCTTTCAAAGAATATCTGCAAATAAAAAGTATTAATTATCCAAGTTATATATCATCTGCTGAAAAATCAGAAATAAAAAATGCTCTGGCAGATTATATTAATTACGGAGGTTATCCAGAGGCAGTACTTTTTCCATCTGAAAAAGAAAAAATATTGTCAGAAATATTGGAAACTACTATTTTTAAAGATGTTATTGAAAGAGAAAATATAAGGAACATCAAAGCAATGCGGCTTTTAATAACAGGGCTTATTAACTCAAAAGAATTTTCAGTCTATAAGTTTTACAATTTTTTAAAATCAAATGGAATAAAAATAGGAAAAAATGTTTTATATAATTACATAGAATATCTAAATGACGCGTTTTTTGTATTCATGCTGAAGAAATTTTCATTTTCATATAAAGAACTAGAGCAATCTATTCCAAAATCTTTTTTTATAGATAATGGATTTTTAAAAGTTAATGGAATAAATGACAAGGCAAGATTAATGGAAAATTGCATATTTGTAGAGCTTAAAAGAAAGGATTCTGAAATTTATTATTGGAAAAGTGCATTAAAGGAAGAAATTGATTTTATAATAAAAAAAGGCAATAAAATCAAGCAATTGATTCAGGTTTGTTATAATATTGAAGATTTTAATACAAAAGAAAGAGAACTTAAGGCATTAATTAAAGGAAGCAAAGAATTAAAATGCAATAATCTGCTAGTTATAACTGACGACAAAGAAGGAGAAGAGATATTTAAACAAAAGAAAATAAAATTCATCCCCCTTTGGAAATGGCTTTTAGCATAATAGAAAAAAAGAAAAAATCTTGCCTATATCTGATCACATTCCCTATCATATCCTGGAGGATCATTTAGGAAACTTAGAACTTCTGCAGATGTTGTTCTTGTTGCATTTCTAGAAATAGCTCCATTAGCTAACTTATCGCTAGGAAAACCAGATATATATCTGACAATTAAAATTCCATCACTCAAAGCATCCATTTTTCCATCCCCATCAACATCAAGAACACTTTTATTTTTCAAACAAGTAAAATATCCCATTATTTTTTCTTTAGTATTTCTTTTTGCATTAACTCCTAAAGCACCCTCTATCACCCAAGGACCTTCAAAATCAAAAAGATACCTCAGAATAAGTTTCCCATCTGTATTATTATCAACAATAGAATCATCATCAATGTCAAAGATTAGATTTGGATAACTGGGATAACCTAGGCAAGGATTATCTCTTTTGATTAATTGAGATTCACACCACGATTCATTATTATTTCTATTAATTATTATTCCCAAATCAACAGGAGTTATTTTCCCATCTTTATTTATATCTGCGAATTTATTATATTCTCTATTAAAGCAAGTTGATCCTACTGAGTCAATTGCTAATGAGTATAATTTTATGCAAAAATGCTCTGTAAAATTAATAGACGCTATCATCTTATCTATCTCACTCTTATTATAAGTTTCCCTCACAGTATAAACCTGATATTTACCAAATTTATCTTGCTTAACCTTTATAACATTCCCAGTTATTCCAGCACTTATTATAGAAGCAACAACTGCAACAACAATAAAAACCCCAATCAAAAGTCCCCAATTTATATTATTATTTTTCATAATATTTAACCTCCTTTCAATACTTC
>CAYHLB010000047.1:0-7479 GCA_964357325.1 Candidatus Woesearchaeota archaeon | reverse complement strand
ATGAATTGCATTGAAGATTTTAAAACAGGAAATCTTGACTCTAATCCAAATGAATTAAAAAAATTTGATATCGGAGGAAATTGCCTAAAATGCAATTATCTAAATCTATGTGGAGGCCGTTGTCTTTACTGGCATAAAGCAAATCTTTGGCCTAAAGAAGGAGATGAATTAATATGCAGAACAATAAAACATCTAATAGATGAATTAAAATCCAAACTTCCAGAAATTCAAGAATTAATAAAAAGCAATATAATCAAAAAATCAGACTTTGAATATGAAAAATACTTTGGGCCAGAGATTATTCCATAATCTCCCTACTATCCACTGAAATAATTCCATAAGAATTATTTTAATATCCATCAACCTGAGATTATACAATAAATGACTTTAATTCTATCCGCCTGAGATTATCCCATAATAATTCTTGATAGCAAAAAGGTTATAATAATCCTAATCTATATTTTAGGATACCTAAATATTTATAAGCCATATTATTAAAGATTCATCATGTTTAGAAGATTATTTAAAGGATTAACAAAACAAAAAGTTGCTTTAGAGGATACACCTTTCGAGCCTATAACAACAACCCAAAGAGAAGGAATTTTTGATATAGAAACTGTAGAAGAAAGAATTGGGGGAGGAAGATTATTAGGAAAATACCGTTTTGTTAAAACTGAAAAAGCGAAAGGAGAAGTTCTAGAAATTAGTGATAAAGACATGCCCTACCACCTAAATCAAAGAGTAAGAGGAATTATTCTAAAAATACAGTGTAATGAAGGACATACTGGAGAGGTAAGTTTGCCAATTGATATAAGTAGATTAGAAAGAAGAGATATATTAAATCAAAGAGTAGAATATGAACATAAAAGTGATAGATTTATCGTAGGCCTTTATGATGATACTGTTAACCATAGATATTCTTTAAAAGTTTTAACAGGACAATTATCCGGTGAAACTTATTCTTCTGAAGGAAGTGAAGTTAGATAATTCTTAAAAAATAAAACTTTTTTTATTCTAAATGCTATACCTTTAGAATATTAGGAACAACTATATTTATTGTTTCAGAAAATAAATAACAAAAAACCTCCTTCTTCAAAACCAATCCACAAATCTCAAAATCACAAGCTTTTAAAACCCACATAAGTTAATTTATTTATGAACAAAGATACAAAAATATATCTAGGGCTAGTAGTAATAGTTTTAATAATAATTTCAATCATTTTTATAAGAAATTATCTAATTAATCAACAAACAGATAAAACAACAATGCAATGCATTGCTTCAAAATCAATGTTGATTGCCTCAACTTCCTGCAGTCATTGTGTAGAACAGAAAAAAATTTTGGGAGATTATGCAAAAGATTTTCAAATAGTTTATGTTGAAGATGATCCTACCCTATGGTCAAAATACAATCTTATAGGAGTTCCAACCTGGGTAATAGACAACAGAACCTATCCTGGAACAAAATCAATAACTGAATTAAAAACATTGACAAATTGTTAAATGGCAATTACCTTAATCAATACAATTGGCTATGCATTAGTAAATGCAATGAATCCTTGCGCACTTGCAGCACTTGTAATGATTTTAATAACAATACTTCTTGCAAATGAAAATAAAAAATATAAAGTTCTTTTAGGTGGACTATATTTTACATTAGCAGTTTTTATAGGTTACACAATATACGGATTAATAATAATCCAGGCATTTAAAACATTTAGCGAATTTATGACATCTATCTCAATATACATGAAATATATTCTAGCAATACTTGCAATTATTCTTGGAATATTTAACATAAAAGACTATATCTCCTATAAACCAGGAGGGCTTGCAACAGAAATGCCAGTGAAATTCAGGCCTTTTGCAAATCTAATAATAAAAAAAGCAACAAGCCCATTTGGAGCATTTTTAGTTGGATTATTTATTACAATGTTCCTACTTCCATGCACAATGGGCCCATATGTAATTGCACTTGGAAACGTCTACAAATTAAGTTTCCTTCAAATAATTCCTCACATGTTATTATTCAACTTCATTTTTATCATTCCAATGATAGCAATAACACTTGCAGTCTACTTTGGATTATCAAGTGCAGAAAAAGTAGGTGAATGGAGAGATAGAAACATAAGACGAATACATCTTATTGCAGGAATAATATTATTAATCCTTGGAATAGCAATGCTGACTTTTCCAGGTAAGTTTTAGAAAGGATTGTTTACACAAAATATATCAAATTCCCAATATTAGTTTAAAATAATCTTTCAGGAACTAAAAATTAAGCATAAATTCCAATACCCTCAAAATCAATCTTATCTTTATGAAACCATTTAAGCATTTTTATAATCTTCCCTTAATTCAGATTGTAAACCCTTCCTACCGAGATAATCATGAACATGTAATACAAACTCCCTAGGATTTTTATTAATAAGAGCGTTCATTAATTCATCATTAACTAAACATCCCAGGTCACAGGGGATAACTAATGCAGATTTAGATAAATCCTGATTGTTATATTCCTCCCTATATCCAATACAAACAACACCTGCAGAATTTGCAGCACTAACTCCGCTTTGTGAATCTTCAATTGTAATGGTTTCCCAAGGATTAACTTCAAGCAGCCTACATAAACATCCATAACCAACTGCTTTCTTATCAACATAAGCAGCATAGGGATCATTTTTCTTTCCCATTTCTTTATAAAAATCATCTCCAATACACTCTATTCTTTGAAATATATCATCAAGACAAAGTTCTTTTGCAGAAGTTAGCCTTCTAATCTCTTCTTCCTTAGCCTGTGTTATTAACCCTAATTCTAAACCTCTTTTTTTAGCTTCTTGAAAAAATCCCATGTTTCCTTCGATTCTTTCCGAATAATGGCTTTCAAGTGGAAATTTAATCCTTCCCCTTATTCTTTCCAAATCAGAAGAAGTATATTCTGTTCCAGAATAATTCATCAATCTCCAGACAGCATCTCTTGTATCTTTTCTTGACATACCTGATATAGATTTCATTTTTTCAAATTCATCAAAATGCCCATCAAGAACTTTTTTTACCTGTTCTAAGGCTTCAGTTTCATTTCTTGCAAGTCTATCAGTAAAACATGGATAAACTTTCCCTTGAATAGCAAGAGAGGCTATAAACCATTCTAAAGATTTTGCAAATTCAGTTCTCAAAAGAACTCCATCAAAATCAGTTAGTAGCTTATTCATCTTCAACCTCACTAAAATATTTTCTAATAAAATCATCAATTATCACTAAAGATTGAGATGAATCTTTTTCATCAAGTATCTGGTTTAATTCTTCGACATATCCATTTATCATTTTGTCATCATGAACATAATGATATTTTGGGTCTGCTTGTACTTGTGTGTTTCGATAAATCTTTTCTAAAGCAGAAATATACACGACTCTCATTTCCTCACTTCCTAAAACTTCAGCTCGTTCAAGAACATTCCTTGTAATCTCCAAAGCAGGCCTTATTCCATAACCAGTTCCATATGAAGTTCCAAATACAAAATATTTCATTGCAGATACTCCTTCAACAGCGTCTAATAAACAAGATAATTCTTTTTCATTTAATCTTCTTGCTAATCCTTTTGCATTAGAATCTATTTCTCTCAACCAACTAACATAAACCTCAATTCTTCTTTCACTCATATCAGGATCGCCTCTATAGCTATTATCATATCCATCCATTATTCTCAAAAAATCTTCAAGCCTTTGTCCTAATTTAGCCCCCATACCAATTAAAATCAAGAATCCTATATAATTATTTTCAAAGTATAATCAGTATTAATATTGATATAATGATAATATATAGATAAAATTTATATACTTATTTTTGCTATTAAAGATATGATAAGAAAAATAATTCAATCAGGTCCGGCAACTCTTTCAGTTTCACTTCCAATGACATGGGTTAAAAAATTCAATCTTAAAAAAGGCCAGGAAATCAATGTTGAAGAACAAGGAAATTCTTTGAAAATAAAAACAACCCTCCCAATAGAAGAAGAGAGCGCTAAATTAAATATAACTGAACTAAATCCAATTTCAACAAAAATAATAGCCATGCTTTATAAGACAGGCTATAAAAAAATAAGGGCAGAGTATACTCCCAATCAAATGATTTTGCATAGAGGTAAAGAAATAAAAGAACTTGACATGATAAAAAATACTTTCGATCACTTAATTGGAATGCAGTTATGGGAAATTGGAAAAGATAAAGATAAAAATTATGCAACAGTAATAGAGAGCACAAAGTTAAATCCAAAAGAATTTGAAAATGTTTTTAATAAGTTATATTTTCATCTAATGCATCAGTCAGAGCAGATTTATGAGGCACTATCAAAAAACAAAGATATATTTGACGAAGTCTTTTTAGGCGAAAGGCTTATTAATCAAACCCAAGATTTATTGATAAAGATACTTATTTCATTTGGACATGAAGAGAATAAAACACTTTCTTATCATGATTTTATTCTAAGATTAGAATGCATAGGTGATAGATATTTTGAAATAGCTAAAATCTATCATAAGAATAAAGGGATAATAGACTCTGAAACAGTAAAATATCTTCAAAAAGCAAATGATTTTATTGAACGTTCAGCTTCTTTATACAGAAAATTTGATTTTGAAAAATTAATCCAATTAACAAAGGAGATATATGGCACAAAAGAAGAATATCAAGAGAAATTAATAAAAAACAAGATTAAAAACAGCGCGATTTCACATAATATTTACTCAATCTTTTTAGAACTTTACCAGATTGCAGAACTAATCTTTACCCTTAATCATGAATTTTTCAGAGATTAGTAACGATTCTATCCCTATCATCAAGTCCTCCAAACATGTACTTCACATTCAACACTTTAAAAACATATGATAATGAACATTATCAAGATTATTTCATAGTTTTCAGCGCATTGAGAATGTCAATTCTCAACAGCGCCGCTTATTTCCATAATAAAAGATTTAGATTATTTCAAATACATTTATATATAAAAAAGTATTATTTTTAAAATGATACTCTCCACGCTTCAATGGATTTTATTAATGACCATAATTGATGGACTTCTAGGGTTAATAGGAATATTTTCATTTTTTATTTCAAAAAATTATCTAAATAAAATAATCCTAGTATTAGTTTCATTTGCAGCAGGAGCATTATTGGGCGGAGCATTCTTTCATCTAATTCCAGAAGCAATACAAAAATTATCTTGGGTTATAACAATAATATTAACCATGGCAGGATTTTGCATATTTTTTCTAATGGAAAAACTTCTTCACTGGCATTATTGCAAAAGCGGGCATTGTGAAAACCATGAACATCCTTATGTTTATTTACTTTTAACAGGGAGTGCAATTCATAATTTTATAGATGGTTTGCTTATTGCAAGCTCATTTATTATTTCAATTCCTCTCGGAATAATAACAAGCATTTTAATAATAGTTCATGAAATACCTCATGAAATAGGAAATTTTGGAGTTCTTGTTCATGGGGGGATGAAAAGAGGAAAAGCAATTTTAGCAGATTTTTTAATTCAGCTTACAGCTATAATTGGAGGAGTTACAGGATACTACTTCCTTAATTTAAATCAATATGTAACGATTCTACTTCCATTGGCAGCAGGAGGATTCTTGTATCTAGTTTTCTTTGACCTTATTCCAGAAATATTTGAAGAAAAAGGCAAAAGAAAAACAATAATTAATATTATATTTATAATACTAGGACTTCTCCTTTTATTAAGTGCAAAATATTTTGCAGGTTAATGCTAGTCATTTGCACCTAAATCAACACCATGAACCATTTGCATCCATTGCCTACTTAAAAAATCATCCCTACTGCATGCAGCATATTCTTTAGACCTTCCAAGCTTAAATCCTAAATCAATAAAAAATTTGTTATACTTTCTTTCAAAATCTTCTTCAGCTTTTGCAAGTCCAACATCTCCCTTTGTACTAACAAACCACTTATGTTCTACTAAACATCTTGCAATAGCATCTCTCTCAGGAAGGTCTATAAGCCCAAAACCCAAATCATGACAAAATTCTTTTACAACCCCCTCCAACTCTTCAGGATTCTCATGAGAATAATTCGGATCTATTTGAAATAATCTAGCTAATCTACAACCAACCCTTTCAGGACAAGTATAACCGCAATGTCCTGCAAAATAGCCAATTGCAAAGGAATTAAAGTTTCTTCCAAAATCCGGATTTTCATCTAACTTCATAAAACCATCTAATTCAGATTCTTCACCAAAAAGAAGAACTCTTTCAGCATAGGCTCTTCCAACATCTTTTCGACGCAATCTAGACAAAACACCTCCTATAAAATCAATTGCATAAACTATAGCATCTTTTTGAAAACAAATATACTCTCTCCTCATTAAACAATCATGAGGAACAACTCCATCTAAATAAAATCTTCTAGAATCATTAAAAAAATTCAATTCATCTACTAAACCATTAGACATTTTTCCACCTAAGCTAATAACATTAGAAAAAGGTTACTTTTAAATTGAATCAATATACTACTTAGTCATATATATTCAATCAAATTCTATTTAGAATAATTCCATTTGCTGTGACCGAATTGTATAATCATATCAACTCCTAGATTTTCAACTTCAACAGGAACATCACAAGCACCAAAACAACTATCCAACCAAATAAAACATCTAGTTTTAGTTTTCTTTTCAATTTCTTCACTAATTAAAGTTGCATAGGGTTTCATGCCTTCTGGGAACTGCAATAAAACCTTTTTTGCTTTTTCCTTAAAAATATCTCTAATTATTCTTTCAATTTCCAAATCATAAACCTTATTTATTTCTTCAAATGTTTTCTTTTGCATAAAAAGAGATACCTAATCGCATTTTTATACCTTACCTTTAAACAAATAAGAAAACTATATATACTTGTGAAACTTAATTAATAAAGTAATCAGAGTTCATATAGAATTCTAGAATTCTAAATATAATTAAAATGGAAATTAAAGAAAATAAATCAAACTTAGAAATAAATCTGCAGAGTTTAAAAGACCAATTTCTAGAAGCACTAAAAACAACAAGACTAGTAGTAAATCCTCAAATAAATGGGATATTTTTGACCTATGAAGTAAGGAGAGGGACAGAAAATAAAGAAGGTTGTAAACTAATAAAACCTGGCTTAAAAATACTACTCAGAAGATTCTATGAAGGAAATGTAGACCTGCATTTTGAAACATTAGATGAAAAACAAAGAACCTACAGAGCAACCCTGGAGGTACTTGCTGAAACAAAACAAGCAGAAGATCAATTAATCTATGAATCATTAGTAAAAATAACTAATTTTATAAATGGTTACAATCAACTCCATTCTAAAAAAAGATAACTCTTTTTCAAAACCAATATTTTTATACTTAATTCTATTCTTTTATACATGCTTAAATTATTTAACAGATTAAGAAGGAATTTTATGCAATTAATAAAAAAAGATTAC
>CAYHLB010000046.1:0-7586 GCA_964357325.1 Candidatus Woesearchaeota archaeon | reverse complement strand
GTGGCGCCAAAAACTTCTGAATGTTTTTGAGCGCATCCTAAAAACAAGTGCCTGTCACAAACCACACTCGCCAGCGGGCGATTTTTTGCCGCAGCAAAAAACCTTTAGGGTGTGGTGGTTGTTTTTTTGATTTCAAAAAGGATTTTTTGAATTAGGTAAATGGATATATATTGTTAGATGCTGATAATGTTTTTAAACATGTGATACAATATTTTCTTATGGACTATTCAGAATTAATAGCTCAAAGAATAAGAGAGAATATTGATGCTAAAAAGACTTTTTTAGATCAGGTTCCTAATATAGAAGGTGCTGCAAGAGCTATAGTTTCATCCTATGGCCATGGAGGTAAATTATTGATATTTGGAAATGGGGGCAGTGCTGCAGATGCTCAGCATATTGCTGGAGAATTGGTAGGCAGATATAAAATGGAAAGAAGAGCATTGTCTGCAATTGCACTTACAACTGACACTTCAATACTTACTGCTTTGCCTAATGATTATGAATTTGAGATGGTTTTTGCAAGACAGGTTGAGGCACATGCTAGGGGGGGAGATGTTTTACTTGGAATTTCAACATCTGGAAATTCTATGAATGTTGTAAGAGCTTTGGAGAAAGGAAGGAAAATTGGGACCGTTAATATTTCTTTAACAGGATGTGATGGTGGAAAAATAAAACCTTTAAGTGATATAAATATTAATTCCTATTCTAAAGATACTCCAAGAATTCAAGAGTGTCATCAGGTTGCATATCATACTTTATGTGAATTGATTGAAAAAATGATGTTTGAATAATTCTTATTTACCTTCTTTTTTCCTCAGATAATTATTGATTATTAGTGCAACAATAACCACAGATATTAAATGACCTACTAGTGCTGCAAATATGGATATTATTTTTGCAAATCCCATTGGGCAAATATCTCCATAGCCAACTGTGAAAAAAGTCATTGCTGAAAAATAAAAAAAGTCTCTTGAAATATCTTTGTCAGTTTCTATCATTGATGCATTGAAATTATCTGTGCATGAACCATATTTTATATAGCCTAATTTTGAAATTTCTACTAGGCTATAGATTGTAGAGAATAGCAATAAGATTCCCAGGATAAAAAGAGCGTAGGTTAATATTAAACTCCCTAGGTTTTGAGGATTTGCTAATCTATTAATAGAGTTTTTTATTACATAGATTATTATTAATACAAAATAAATAGATATTAAGATTCCTAGAATTTCTATTACAAATCTTATTGGAAAATTAGTTGGAAATAGGGATGAAAAATTAACTAATGCAAATTGTATTATTGTAAAAATAATGAATTTTAATATTGGTTTGTTTAAAAGAAGTCTTGCTATTCCATGAAGTTCTTTTATTCTCTGTCTATGGTATATCACTTCTTTTGGCATAATCTATGGATGTAATTGGGATTTAAAAAGTATTTGGCTGTTTGTTTTTATTTTAATTTAAAGTTTTTGGTTACTTTCTATTTATCGACTTTGTCAGATAAATATGTTTAATCTTTGTTAATGTTATAAATTATTAGATTGAATTTGTATATGTTCATTCTTTTTACCTATTCATTATATTGTTGTTGATATTAGATAATCTGGGAAATGAGTTAGCGAAGCTACTTATTTTATATTCTCCAGATTTTTATAATTCGAAAGATTTATAACCTCTGATTTTTAGATTTTGGAATGGCAGAACCTATTGTAACTTTAAGAATAAAAGATTTTTTATTAGATGGGCAAATAAGGGAAGTTAAGATTTATAGAGGACAATTATTGTTAACAGCAATAAATCCTGGCAAAGAATTAAGCAGTGCAAAAATAGGGGTTGTTGAATCAGCAGGAGTGCCTCTAGAAGCTTATAAGAAATTTGGATCTTATGTAACTTTATCTCCTTATTATGAGTTTAGAAAAGACTCTAAAACTGGTTTGATAGTTGCCAAAAGAATTTCAAAATATCACTCGTCTTTATATGCACATGCTTTTAACAATGTCTCGAATGGAAATGCTAAACATATAGCAGAAGCATTAAAGCATCCCCCGTTTCAAGGACTTGAATTGGTTGCTGACAGGATAAAAGATTTGGATGTGCCTTATAGCACAAGATTAGAACAATTATTTGAAAAACCTGCAGAGGAAATGATTGAAGCAGTGGTTTGAAATAGTATATAGATAAAATTTAAAAAATTTTATCCAAGCAATATTTGCTAATGATTTTAGTCATTAGTTATTATTTTGTTGATTGTTTTCTTTTTCATATATATTTAAAAGTTTATTTTTCATAATAAAATAATGGGTTTAATTAAAAACATATTAAAGTCAGGGAAAAGCATTGCATATGCAGGTATTGCTGGATTAGGAATTTTATATACTGCAAGTCTTATTGGGCCTGATTCTCAAGTTCAAAATTTAAGTTCAAATAATTCATCAATTTCACAAAAATCAGATTTACAAAAACCTACTCTTGAAACAAAAGTTGTTTCAGAAGCTGTTGCAGAATCTGCTAAAGATTTTTGGAAGCTTGAAGGCGAGGTTAAGTATCAGGGATTTAAGGAAAATGATGATGGATTTCCGAAAACAGAATCTTATGATAGAGTAGTTACAAATAAACTTCAGGTTCCTTATATTGATTCTCATGAAGTTAAAATTGGAGGGGTTGGTATTTTTAATCCAAAAAAAGTAAAAGTTGGAATTTTTAATGAATTTTCAGGGTATAATATTCGGGTTGCTTTTGATTTGAGGTTTTCTTTTGATGCAATAATTGTTGCTGGCAAGGATAGCATATTCTTTTCAGGAACAAAAAGAAATAGTTTAGGTTATATTTTCACTAAAGGGAGTCGTTTATTTCCTGATATGACTGAAAATCATTTTTTTTATGTTCAATCACTTTCTGACAATAATCATGAGGGAGTATCTGTTAATAAAATTAAGGATAAGTCTGGAAAATTACAAACATTAGTTCAAGCTTATAAAGATTTTTACTTTGTAAATGGAAAATATAGTTATTTTTTCAATAAACTTGGAAATCCAAAAATACGGGAAGAGGTTGTTGAAAATGAACAAACTAAAGGAAAAATACCTTACCCTTTGAAATTTGAAGTTTTTCCTGAAGAGCATTATATTGAATTTAAGGTTGATGAAAAAACCGGCGAATGCAAGCCAATTGTTTATCATAATCCGAATCCAAAAAAAAGAGAGAATGAAATTTATAATGAAGAACGAATGAAAGAACAAAAGGAAGAAGAAGTGAAGAGTCAAGAAAAAACTAAATTTGGAGTTAAAACTCTTGATGATATTTTATATTTTGATTTTACATCAGGCGAAATTCCTGGATTTAGAGTAGTCAATTCAAATAATCACAGAGTTGCGCAGTTTAGTACAGTTTATAATAAGGAAAATTTGGATGAAGCATTGAAAAAGTCAAAAGATTTTGATGCGTTTGTTCTTATTGATACAAAAAACAGAGCTGCTTATTTTTCAGGAGGAATTCTTGGGGGTTCTTTATATTACATGCTATCGCAGAATGGAATGTTTGCTCCTGATATTAAAGAAGATCAGGTGATTTCTATCCGGCCACTTTCCAGAGAAAAAGAAAAAGGGATATTTGTAAGAAGAACTGATAAGGAATTACTAATACAGCCTAGAAGTTATTTTATGATAACAAACAGCCAATATTTTTCATGGAGAAAACCTAAGGATAAAACAATAACAATTTTTGAGGTAACAAATCTAACTGGTATGCAGCCATATCCTATGTTTATAGAAATTTGTCCAGGAGAAAGGCATGGCGTTGAATTCAAAATGATTGGTAATGAATGCAAGCCTATAGCCCATAATTGTCCTCAAAAAAATTAGGTTTATTTCTTCGCAATCTTCCACATTAATTCAAAATAAGTTCTATAAGCATTTGTGATTTCTTTGTTTTTTATCAGGATTGCTATTGGTTCTTTTGCCCAGAGAATTATTGCTGTTTTATCATTATAGATGTTTACTGCAACTGGATTTGAATATTTTTCAGGAAGGTATTTTATTTCTGCTAAGGGTATTTTTGATTTTGCTATTTTTTTATCTGTTGCGATTATTCTTGTTTTAATGTTTTTTTGCTTTCTTGTTTTATCATACCATTTAAAATAAAATTGAAGTGTTTCATAGGCAAGAGGGCTTGCTCCTAAAATTAAAATTTCTTTACTTGATAATTGATCTTCAAAAATTGTTTTTAATCCTTCTTTTCCTTTGTAGAAATTTGTTTCTTCTTTTTCTTTTGTGGCATTGTATTTTGATTGAAGAGATTTTATTAAGGGAGATAATATATTTTCTTTTTCTTTAATTATCTCAATTAGTCTTTCTGGATTTGCAGCTTGGAATAATTTTCTATTGTTTTCCTTTATATAACCAACTAATCCTTTTTGAATTAACATTTCTATTGTGTCATAGATGGTTCTTCTGTGAAGGCCTGTTTTTCTTGCTATTTGTCCTGCAAGGCTTGGGCCTAATTCAATCAAAGCTAGATATATTTTTGATTCATTATCTGTCAAGCCTGCTTGTTTTAGTTCTTCCATGTCACAGTTCTCCCAATTTTATTTTGTTTATTGTTTTATTTTTGTCAAAATTAAATTGTTCAACACCTAACGGTTTCCCAACCTCAAGTTTACATTTCTTATTTATATCTTTTCTAAAATGAAAACTTTCGCAAGCAATCTTCCCTAGAGTTTGTTTATATTTCATGTTTTTATTAGTAATTTTAGGTTAATAAATATTTGTATTAGTGGTGATATATATCACCTCATAAAAATAAATAGGTTTTTAACTCATTTATTTTAGATAAAGTTAAAGTTTAAAATCTAAAATCTATATTATGGCAGATAAAAAACAATTTTTTGAAGAAGGAACAAAAGCTGAAATTAAGAGAAAGAATTATGTTGATTTTAGTGAACTTGGAGGACTTGAGGTAGTTGGGTCTTTGGATAATGGAGAATATACTGTTGTTAGAGAGTTTGTTCCAAGAGGTTATGAATCAGCAAGAAAATTCATGAAACATGGTCCTGAAGTAAGGCCTCGGAGAGTGTATAGTCTTGATCAAGCAGTAGGTCTTGGAAAAACTCCTGTTCAGCTTAGAGAAGAAGCATTTAATTCTGTTCCTGGAAGCAATTATTGCGGTTATAGTTTTGTTCCTCTTGGAAATGATTCAAGAAAAAGAAAAGTTAGTTTGATTGAATGTTTAGAAGGAGCTAGATTATTTGCTTATGCTCATCAAATGGGAACTGGAATAAAAGTTAAACCTTATGCTGATGCAAAGAGGGTTAGAATTGATGGTGCAGAAGTTGTTATAGAGGTTCCTTCAAGAAGAAAAAATGAAAGAAGAATAAGGTTTAAACTAACTTCTGTGGCTTTTGTTGATTCTAGGGAAAAATATGTTGTTTCATTGAATATTGGAAGTGATCATTCATGCCCTTCAAAAAGGTTTAATATTAGATATAAATATACTGATGATAAGGAAAGTTCTGGTGTTGTTAATATTTGTGCTCATGAGATTGCTGGTTATCTTCAATTAATACAGCATGCTATGCAGGAAGGAAAGAATTTAATTCCTTTACAAATGTCTCAATTTGCAATTCCTAGTCAGGAAACTGTTGATTATTATTTAAGATGGTGTAATAATGTTTTAATTAAGGATGAAGCTTTAGAAAGCAAGGATAAATTAAGAAAACCTAATCGTGCTGAAAAAGAAATTGCATTATGGCAGCTTGTAAGAGCACTTGGTCATGATAGAACTTTTTATGCTGATAGAAGCAGGGATGGAAATGTTAAAGATTATAAATGGGGGATTGAGTAGATTAATATGGTTGATGTATTGGAAAATGAATTAGGGGATGGACTAGATTTAGGAGTTCTTGAGGAATTTTGTGAAAAATTTAATGTTAAGTTTGTTCATGCTGAAATGACTTTTGAAAATGGGGTTCTTGAACCAATGTATTTTTTTAGTGATAATCTTGGAGGATATACTATTGGGGGAATTAGAGGTTCTTTGGAATATTCTCAATAGTGCAAATATTTTTATATTAGTTTTTATTAACTTTCTTAAGTATCTTATAGGATTGTAATATGGTATGCAGTGTTGGAAGTGTTGAGGATTTTGCTTTAGAATCATCATGTCTTGAGTCATGGGAGTCTGATTTTATTTTGAGAAAACAGTATGCTGAAAAAATGCTTTTTCAACCTGATTATTTTTTAAAGTATTCAAAAAGTTTACCTAAACAATTGGAAATGGTTGAATGTTTAGCTGGTGAGGCAACTGAACTTCATGAGCAGTATATGAGATTTAATCCAAATGGAAGATCAAATCCTAATTATGAGAATATGATGCTTATTTATGACGGGGTTAGAGCGAGGATTAGAAATATGATTAGAGATAGACAAGAACAGGATTCTTAGGATTTTTATTCATAAGCTTTAAATAATTAGAAAAAATCATAAATTTATGGAAGAAACAAATTCTGTTGCAAATGAAACTGTTGCATCTGGAAAAAATAATAAAACAATAATATTTATAATATGTGCAGTTCTCTTAATAGCAATTGCTATAGGATTTTTTAGGATAAATGGAAATGCTATTGTCGATCAAGGTAATGTAAATGTAGTTGCTAATACTAATAATGAAATGTCAATAAAAAATACACAGGTTTTATTTAAAACAAGTGAAGGAGATATTGTTATGGAATTATATGCTGATAAAGCTCCAATTACTGTTAAGAATTTTTTAAATTATGTTGATGATGGAAGTTATGATGGAACTGTTTTTCACAGAGTTATTGATGGTTTTATGATACAAGGTGGTGGATTTGATAAAAATGGCAAGCAAAGGGATACAAGAGATGCAATTGAGCTGGAATCTGATAATGGTTTGAAAAATGAAGAAGGAACAGTTGCAATGGCAAGAACTTCTGATCCTGATTCTGCAACTAATCAGTTTTTTATTAATACTGCTGATAATATTTTTTTAGATTATGGCTATAGAGATGAGGGATATGCTGTTTTTGCAAAGGTTATAAAGGGAATGGATGTTGTTAAGAAAATTGAAGGTGTTCAAATAACAACAAAACATGGAATGGGTGATTGGCCTGTAAATGATGCTGTTATAATTAGTGTGAAAAGGGTTTAATTATTTTATTGAGAATTTTAAGAAACTAAATAACGTCTACTCGGTACTTTGAATTGTAATAATTTTTTGTACTCAATTCAGAGTACCTCGCCGTATCCAATTAATCTCCAATGTCCGCTAATATTTCTTGCAAGACCGACTGTATCTCCTTTGATTGGAACAATCGGTATTTTTAATTGAAATTCAGCATCTGGATTTTTTATTTTTGTTATTTTTCCAACTGTTGTTGTTGTGTTTATTGACAACATGATGAGTTCACTTAATTTTAGGTCTTCTGTTTTTGTTTCTTCTGTCATTCCTAGAACTTCTTTGAATAGACTGTATTTTATTTTTACTTTATCTGAAATTTCTGGAAGGATTCCTACTTTTGAAGCAATTGAGCCTGATAATGAGTCTGTTTTTGTTAAAATATTATCTAGTTCTGT
>CAYHLB010000045.1:0-7868 GCA_964357325.1 Candidatus Woesearchaeota archaeon | reverse complement strand
AACAATTGATGAAATAAGAATTTGGAATTATGCTTTGTCTGCATCTGAAGTTTATGAACAGTATGTCTCTAATCTTCAAAAATTCAATTATACTCAATGGTATTTGTATGTGAATCAGAGCAAAAATGCTACTGGAGGATTGGATAATGGAACATATACTTATTTTGCAAGTGCAAAAAATGTAAGGGGAAATCAGAATATGACTGAGATTAGGACGATTATAATACAAACTCTTGATACAGTTTATCCTAAATTCAGCAGTTATTGGGATAATAATGGTTCATTAATAAATAATGGAACTGGTTTGTTTAATGTTACTCTTAATAATACAAACGGAACAGTTTGGCTTGAGATAAATAATACAAATGTTAGTGCTGGAAATTTGAGTGCAAATGTGTATAATGCTTCTTATAATTTTAGTTCTAATGGAACTTATAGTTATAAATGGATAAGTTGGGGGAATGGAAGCAGTAAGAATTTGAATGTTTCAAATACAAGGAATTATACTGTTAATAATTCAATTCCTGGAGTAAATTCATGTGGAACACTTTCAAGTGCAGGAGCAACTTATACATTGACTACAAATATTGTTAATAATACCTTGACAACTGATTGCATAATTGTTTCTGCTGCAAATATTACCTTAAATTGTAATGGGTATTCTATTTCATCTACGCAGAATTATTCAGGAGTTTATTCCAATCAATGGAATACTACTGTGAAGAATTGTAATATTTCAATGGGAAGTGGGGGAAATACAAACAGCATGGGAATTGAGTTGGTTAATGGAAATTATTCAAGTATAATCAATAATACAATTAGTGGCGGAACTTACCTTGGAATTAATATTTCTTGGGCTAATGGCATAAATGTTTCTAATAATTCTATAAATATAACTGTTAATAATGCAAATAGTATGGGAATTAGTTTGATTTCTTCAAGCAATGGTTCTTTATCAGGAAATAATGTTAATCATTCTTCAGGTAGTGGAATTTATCTTTTTTCATCTTCAAATAATAATACTTTAAGCTCCAATAAGGTAATCGTAACTTCGGGTCAGGGAATTTATCTTTCTTCATCTTCAAATAATACATTATTTAATAATACTGTTACGACAACTTCAGGTGTTTCATTTTATTTACTCTCTTCTTCAAATAATAATAATTTAACCTTGAATAATGGAACAACAAATAATGGTTATGGAACTCTTCTTGCAAGTTCAAACTTAAATAATTTATTTAAACTTCAATCAATTGCACTTATGTCAGCAGGTAAGTCAATTGGAATTAATAATGCAAATAATACTATTATTCAAGATTGCATTAATATTTCAGGTATTGGAACTGATGTTATATTTTATCAAGTTGTAAGTCTAAATAATACTTTTATTAATTGTTCTTATAGAATAACTGGAACTAATGAAAGTATTTTAAGCGGTTCTCAGTTGATTAGAAAATGGTATTACAGAGCTTATGTAAATGATAGCAATGGGATGAATGTTTCTGGAGCAAATGTAAGTGCATGGAATTCATCTTCAATAAATGAGTTCTCTATGTTAACTAATAGTTCTGGTTGGACAAACATAACTACTATTACTGAATATGTTAATAATGGGACAAGAGGTTATTATAATAATTATACGATAAATGCAACTAATTCTTCATATGATACTGGAACAAAAAGTGAGAATATAACTCTTTTAACTAATCAATTTAATGATGTTTTTACTTTAAGCGGAAATACTGCTCCTAACATAACAATACTTGCACCTGAAAATAATTCTAACTTTAATGTAACAAGTGTTGTATTTAATGCTTCTGGAAGTGAGACATTGTCTTGGTGTGGATTAAGTATTGATAATACTGCTAATGTTACAATGGTTTTGAATGCTTCATTGACCGGTGCTAATTATACAAATAGTTCGATGACTCAAGGGAATCATAATTTTACAATAAGTTGCAATGATAGTGGGGGAATGTTTGGGGTTAGTGCGAGATATTTCTTGTATGTTGATACTGTATTTCCAAATGTAACTGTTGTTGCTCCTTTGAATAATTCATGGTATAATTCAACTCCTTTGTTCAATATTTCTTCAAGCGAAAGTGGAAGTGGAATGATTGTTCCTGATTTAGATTCTTCGCTTGTTAGTTGGTGGAGAATGGATGATACTAATGGAAGTTGTTATGATGATGAGACTAGGATTATGACTGAAGAAGGATGGAAATTATTCAAAGATTTAAATGGAAAAGAAAAGGTAATGACTTTGAATAATGAAACAGGAGAAAAGGAATGGCAATTGCCATTGGCTTATCAAGAGTTTGATAATTCTAAATTAGGTGGGGAGATGTATGAGATTGAGACAGTTGATTCTGATGGAAGAACTGGGGAATTGGTTGTGAGTGAGAAGCATAGAGTTTATGCTGGTGAGAATTATTCTGAAGATTTATATCTTGGAAATACTTTGTATCCTGTTAATGAAAGAATAAATAGTCTTCCTTTGAATTCTGAAGGTTTAATAGTTTTGAATAGCCTATTAAGCGAATATTGCAATGAATCTATCAAAGGAGGATTTATATCAAAGAATATTATTCCAAATGATTCTTTTGGAGGAAATTTGTCTTTGTTTAAAAAATGTTTATCTCTGGTTAATATAACTCGTTGTTCAGATTTAGCTCTTTGGAATATTTTTGGATCTTTGAATTTTAATCTGACACGGACAATGTCAAATCCTTTATCAGATAAGAAACTTATTAGTCCTACTGGAATATTTTCATCAGCAATAAATGAAACTTTATTGTGCGATAAATTTTTCATTTTCAATAGTTTCAGAAGCCAGTTTAAGACTTGCGAGAATAGCTTCCCTATTGAGTTCTGGGTAGTAGTTTTTAAGAATCTCTTCAATTGTGACTCCAGCACCAAGAAGTCCTATGACATCTTTGACAAGGATTCTAGTATCTCGGAATGTCAGGTCTCCGCTGCAAATTTCAGTGTCTGCAACAATATAGGGGTTGATTTCAATTCTCATTGTGAAAATGCTAATAATGAGGATTATATAAATATTTCGAAGGATAAATTTACTGAGCTTTGCTCAGTTTATTATGAAAAATTAGGTAATGTTATTCAGGATGAAATGAGGAGGGCAATTGGAGAGAGAAATGAAGCAACAGAAGAATTGCAAACAACAGAAGCCCTAACTTCTTCTTTTAACATTAATGATAAAAAGATAGCAAGTTCATTATCTAATGATAATAAAGAGATAGCTGAGCAAAGCTCAGTAAATAATAAATTTAGTAATGTTATGCAGGATGAAATGAGGGGGGCAAGTGAGGGTGGGGATAGTAAAAAAGATTTGTCTGATTTTTCTCTTCAAAAAATATCTGAAATATATTCTGAAATTGAGAAAGGCGATATTAATGCAGGAGATTTAGTGTTTTTAGATGAGAATATGAAGGAAATTAAAATTAAATCAATAAAGAAAGTTCCATATTCAGGAAAAATATATGATGTTGATGTTGCGAATGATATAGTTCTTGTTGAAAGAAATGGGCTGGTTGTTTGGAGTGGAAATTCAAATAGTGTTGTGGATTACATGGGAAGAAATAATGGGACTTCAATCGGGGCGAATCAAACTTTCTCTGGAAAGTTTGGAAAGGGGATGAGGTTTGATGGGGCGGATGATAATATTAATGCTGGGAAAGGAACTAGTTTGAACTTGACTAGAGAGATAACATTAAACCTATGGGTTAAACCAGGGACTTTAATAAATGATGATGGAGGATTATTAAGTAAAAGTATTGATAGTTCTAAATATTTTGGTTCTTGTCCAACTCATGTATCATGGGATTTTGGTTTTTTTAATAATGTAACTTATTTTGAATTATGTAAAAATATTACTTCTAGTGGAACAGTCACATCTAGTGCAATTTCTTTATTAAATGGGAATTGGCACATGTTGTCTGCTACATGGAAGATTTCAGAATATGCAAAATTATATTATGATGGGGTTTTAGTAGCAACAAGTCCTAGCAATTTATCAGAGGAGTTGATTTCTTTTAATAGTGATTTTGACATTGGGGGTTATGATACTGCATTTGATTTCAACGGCTCAATCGACGAAGTTATGATATTCAACAGAAGCTTGACAGCTTCTGAGATTCTTGGGCTTTATAATGCAACAAGAATTTCTCATTCGTCAATTAGTTTAACAGAAGGAATACATACACTTAATGCTTATACATCTGACTTGGGTGGGAATGTTAATTCAAGTGGAAGAATTAATTTTAGTGTTGATACTGTTTATCCTTCTGTGAATTTCACTGCTCCGACTCCGGGGAATGCAACAACAACTTCAAATACGTCTGTTGTTGTTAATGTTTCAATTAGCGAATTGAATTTGAATGAAGTTAAGTATAATTGGAATGCCACAAATTATACTTTATATAATGATTCACTTGTTTTGATGATGAATTTTGATAATCTTTCTGCGATTGGAGAAAATTCAACCCTGATGGTGGATATTTCAAAATATTGCTATGATAATGAAACTGAGATAATGACACTTGAGGAAGTGAATTGTTCAAGTGTAAAATGTGAGGATGAGAATGTAGTTTGTGAGAACACAAACAATGATGAAGAGATTAGTAATGCCAAAATTTATACGAGAAATTTTTCAATAGAGAAAATTTCCGAGAGTTTAGAAAGTGAAGAAAAGCACGATTGTACAGCAGATAGTTCATTGACTGCTTTACAAGATTCTCTTAATGAAAATAACCCTGCCCAAGCTGATGAAACAGAAGATATAACTTTACCTTATGACACTAATGATAAAAAAGGAAATTTTGCCTCAGACAAAGTCAGGCAAAATTTTAAAGAAAATAATGAGCGAAGCGAGACAAATAATGAAAAGGGAAAATGCTACATTAAAAAATGGAAATTATTCAAGGATTTGAAGAATAATGAAAAAGTAATGACATTGAACAATGAGACAGGTGAAAAAGAATGGCAGATTCCAACTTCAAAAGAAGTTTTTGATAATGGAAATGATGAGATGTACAAGATTGAGTTAGGGGATGAAAATGGAAAAGAGAGCGAATTGGTTGTGAGTAAGGAGCATAAGGTTTATCTGAGTAAAAAAGTTTACTTTTTTACTCGGGATAATCAAATCCAAAACAATGATGTTCAAGAATTTGATTATGCTTCAAAGAGTTCTAATAATTCTGATGTTGTAAATACTTCTATAAATGATTGTTCTTTTAAATGTGGATCATTAGACCAAATAGGAGATTTTAATTTAATTGATAATGCTAAATATGCCATATCTTTGGGATCAGAAACTTTAATTTGTGAATATGATAAAAACTTGCGATATTCAGACTCTTCAATGAATGACACTTTGTTTTTTAATGAAGTTAATGCAGGACTTAAAGAATCAAAATCTGATTTTTCAATCAATTCATCTTTATATTTAGATAATTCATCTAAAGCAAATTTTGGTGCAAATAATTTAGGATTATGCTTTTTCAAGATTAATGATGCAGTTGAATCTTCTTTGACTAAGGAGAATAATATATTTGCATCTACAATAAGTTTCATTAACACACCTCAGACTAATTTTTCTTTTTTTAATCTTTCAGCTATAGATTCGTTTAATTCACGGCCTTTTGCAATTGTCCAGTCAGTGAATCCTGTCTCTTGTTCTTCTTTTAACTTAGCTAACATTTCTTGTTTCCAAGATAGTTGTTTAGCTTTGGATTCAATGCAAGCTCTTACAAATGCTGACCAATTTACATCTGAGAATTTTTTCATTTCTTCTCTTGTTTTTTCAGGGATAGATAATGTTATTGATACCATTTTATGTTCAAATCATGTAGATTATGTTAATAAACATAATTATGTTGAAGTATTTAAACCTTTCGAATTAAAAGATTTGTCTAATTTTAAACTTCAGAAGATAACTGATGTTTATAATGATATAAATAATGGAAAGGAAGTTTATTTCTTAAATTCTGAAAATGAGCCTGTGCTTGTAAAGTCAATTGAAAAAATAAATAATTATTCAGGAAAGATTTATGATGTTGATGTTGAGAACGATATTGTTTTGGTAAGACGTCGTTCTCAGGTTCTCGATTCTCACGAATCTTCGAATGTGGAGAATGATATTGTTTTGGTGAGAAGAAAATCTGAAAATATTGGTAGTGTTATAAAGGATAAAGGGAGAGTAGCAAGCGAGAGTGAAAAAACTGAAAACAGTGAAGATAATTATGGGATTTGGAGTGGGAATTCGAATAATGGGACGATGACTGGAAATGCATTTGCTAATATGAGCGGAGGGAAATATCAAGGAGGGTTGCAGTTGGATGGAAATGGGGATTATGCAAATATAAATTATAATCTTTCAATTAATTTATCTCAAAATATGACAATATCTGCTTGGATAAAACCTATTTTTTCAAATACTTATGGAGCAATTGTTTCTCAAGATGGAGGTAATGCATTTTTTACAAGAAGTACAGGCAAAGTTGATTGGTATACAGGGGGATATTCTTGCACAAGTGCTGCAACTTTGAATGCAAATACTTGGTATTATGTTGTTGCAATAAGTAATTCAAGTGGCAGATATATTTATATTAATGGAACAAAGGATAATACAGGGATATGCACTGGTGGTTCTGTTACTTCTTTTTCAGTTGATATGATTGGAAATGATGGTGCTAATGAAGCATTTAACGGCACAATTGATAATGTAATGATATTTAATAGAACTTTGTCTCCTTCTGAAATTCAACAATTATATTTTATGAATTTGCAGAAATACAATTCAACACAATGGTATTTGTATGTGAATCAGAGTAAGAATTCTACTGTTGGATTGGATACTGGAACATATACATATTTTGCAAGTGCAAAAGATGTTATTGGAAATGAAAATATGACTGAGATAAGAACTATTACTGTTTCAAGTGGAACTCCGAGTGGAAAAAAGTTTGCAATTACAAATAATACAGGAGATGTAATTGCGAGTTTTGATGATAAAGGGGATGCTTATTTAAGAGGAAATATTTTCCAGTCTCAAAGCAGTTTAACACCTCCTTCTAATTCATTTATAATTCAAAATTCTTCTGGAAGTGCAGTGTGTTATATTAATAACACAGGCTCATTATTCTTAAGAGGAACTTTAACTCAAACATCTGACTTGAGCGGACTGACAAGTGGAAATCTTGAATTTAGAAATTCAAGCAATACTTTAGTTGGATTTTTTGATAATGCAGGAAATTTAAAATTAAAAGGAGGGTTAACTGAAAACTATGCTAGTCCGTAGGATTATAAAAGTAGGAAAAGAGGGATTGAAAACTATTTAAATATACAAGGACATATAATCTAATAAAAAAGGGGAAAATAAAAAAATAAAAAAATGGATAAAAAAGAGCTTGATTTTATTTTGCAAAAAGGGGAAGACCTGAAAGTTGAATTTAAAGAAAATCTTGATAAATCTTTTGCCAAAGAAATTGCTGCTTTTGCAAATTCAGAGGGGGGCAGAATATTTCTAGGAGTGGATGACAAGAAGGAGATAAAAGGAATTAAGATTACAAATAAATTGAAATCAGAAATACAAGATATAGCAAGAAAATGCGACCCTTCTATAAAAATAAAAGTTTTTGAAAATATCTTAATAATAGAAGTTGAGGAAGGAGAGAATAAGCCTTATTCATGCAAAGAAGGATTTTATCTTAGAGAAGGGCCAAATTCGCAGAAAATGAAAAGAGATGAAATTGTAGATTTTATTATTGGAGAGGGAAAAACAAAGTTTGATGAATTAATAAACAAAGATTTTAATTTTGAGAAAGATTTTGATGAAGATAAGCTTGATA
>CAYHLB010000044.1:0-8029 GCA_964357325.1 Candidatus Woesearchaeota archaeon | reverse complement strand
TAAACCTTTCGCCAACATTTTTGCTCTCTGAACTCCTCCTGCATCTGGTGACATTATAACTATATTAATTATTATTTCTGGATAATGTTTTTTCAAATAAGTTATTACTGTTGGAAAAGAATAAAGACTATCAAATGGAATTTTGGTATCATAAAATCCTTGAATTGCAAGATTATGAACATCTAATGTTAAAACTCTGTTTGCATATAAACCAATTACATCTGCTATTACTTTTGCAGAAATTGGAACTCTTGATTCATCTTTTCTATCTTGTCTACTGAATTTTAAATATGGAAGAACATTAATTACTTTGTATGCTGAAGAATTTAATAATGCCTGATTTACTAATGCAAGTTCTAAAAACCAATCACTTGGTTTTGAGTTTGAATCATGAATAAAAAAACAATATCTTTCTCTTACATTTAATTCTATTTTAGGTTTTATTTCACCATCTTTGAATCTTTTAATATGAACTTTGTTTAATTCAAATAAATCACTTTTCATTCTAAGTTCATTATATATTTTTTCAGCAAATTCCCATCCTGAACTCTCTGGATCAGCGATTATTGAGCATTTATGAATCACCATTTTTAATGAATTATATTGTTAATGTTTATAGGACAGGTTGAGCAAGCAGTTTAGCTTTATAGGGTTGATTGCCTGTAAGTAATCAAAATAGATGGGCATTAGCTAATTAATTTCCTCCCTTTATTATTTTAAAATATTATTATGGGTTTAAATGGATTGTTGTTAAGGAAAATGATAATTATCTCGGAGTATAGAAAGATTTATATATGAATATTAATTCATATGTGCAACATAACATATATGATGAACTCATGGAAAATATAAAATACTATCCATTTTTTGGAAATCTTGCAAATCCCCTTAAGATAAGAATTGTTGGAATGCTTAAAGAAAAGGAAATGAGTGTTTTGGATATTGCTAAATTGTTGAATGAAGAACAATCAAAGATAAGCCATGCATTAAAATCTTTGAAAAACTGTGCTATTGTTCAAATGAAGCAAAAAGGAAAACAAAGAATTTATTGTTTAAATAAAGAAACAATTTTGCCAATATTAGAAATATTAGATAAACATGAAAATAAATATTGCAAGAAATGTCTTGCAAAGGGAATGAAATGAATGACTCAATAAAAATTCTTATGGATGAACATAAAATAATCTTAAAGGTAATTGAAAATATTGAAAATGAATGTGAAGAAATTAAAAAAGGAAAGCCTATTGATAAAGAATTTTTTAAAGAAGCTGTAGATTTTATAAGAAATTATGCTGATAAACTCCATCATTCTAAGGAAGAAGATATATTATTTAAAGAATTCTGCAAAAATGAAGAAAATCTTCATTGCAATCCTGTTGAACAGATGCTTTATGAACATGATTTAGGCAGAGGATTTGTAAAAGGAATTGAAGAAGGAATTCGTGGAAGAGATAATAAAAAAGTTGTGGAAAATGCTTTAAGTTATTGTGAATTGTTAAGAGAACATATATACAAAGAAGATAATGTCCTATATCCCATGTCTGAAGAGGTTATTAACATGAAAGTTTGGAAAGATATGCTGAAGAAATTTGAGGAAATTGATTCTAAGAAAAAAAATGAGATAAAAAAATATATGGATTTTGCCAAAAAAGCAAGAAAGATAAAATGAGTATATTTAAAAAAAATAAAATTAAAGAAAGAAAAATGGGCTCAAACGGAATGGCCTTCAAACCTTTGTCACAGGATTATAATTTGTATAGCATTAGGAAATATTTAAATCTTTCTAATAATTTGATTAGGGGTTGTGCTGGCATGGCGGAATGGTCAACGCAATCCTCTGTCACAGGATACCCTTCGGGGCGCGTGGGTTCAATTCCCACTCCCAGCGCAACAATTTTTGCATTATCTAATGGAGGAATCTATGGGATTGTTTAATAAAACCAAATCTAAAATAAATAAAGTTTACTTAGATAATGCAGGTAGCTTTTCTTTCAAAGAAAACTTAGGAAAAGAACTAACTTTTCAGAAATTAAAAATTTCTGGAACTTCAAATCTTCCGATTATGAAGTTTTTGAAAAAAGTTAAGTCAAAAACCACTGCATTATCTAAAGGAGATAATTATGAGCTTATTTAAGAAAAATAAATCTAAAATTGAGAAAGTTTACTTAGATAATGCAGCAACAACTAGGGTTGATGATGAGGTTGTCAAAGAAATGATTCCTTATTTTAGTGAGAAATTTGGAAATGCTAGTTCTCAGCATTTTATTGGACAGGAAGCAAAAAGAGCACTAGAAGATGCAAGGGAAGTTATTGCAAAATCTATTGGAGCAAATAGAGAAGAAATAATATTTACTTCTAGTGGAACTGAGAGCAATAATCTTGCATTAAAAGGATTGTTTTTTGCTAATGGGATAGCAAGTTCAAATTCTAAAGAATTTGAAGGGCCCAAAAGGAACCATATTATTACAACAAAAATAGAACATGATTGCATACTTAATAGTTGCAAATGGCTTGAGAGTCAAGGAGCTGAAATAACTTATCTTAATGTAGATAAAGAGGGATTTATTGACTTAAAAGAATTAGAAGAAAGTATTAATGAAAGAACTTTAATTGTAAGTATTATACATGGAAATAATGAAATAGGAACAATACAAGATTTAAAGACAATTGGAGAAATATGTAGAAAAAAAGGAGTTTATTTTCATTCAGATGCTTGTCAAACTTATACAAAGGTAGATATTGATGTTAAAAAAATGAATATTGGACTTTTAACATTAAATTCTCATAAAATTCATGGACCAAAGGGAGTTGGAGCATTGTATATTAATAAGAATGTTAAAAGTAAAATAACTCCTTTATTACATGGTGGCGGGCATGAATTTAAACTTAGAAGTTCAACTGAAAATATTCCTGGAATTGTTGGTTTTACTAAAGCTGTTAAAACAATGAGTTCAAAACATGTTAAAGAAATTAAAAGACTTAGGGATAAATTAATTGATGGAATTTTAAAAATTCCAAATACTGATTTAAATGGACCTAAAGGAGATAAAAGACTTGCAAATAATATTAATATTAGATTTAATAATATTGAGGGAGAGGCAATTGGTGGATTTTTAGATAGTTATGGCATAAGCAGTTCAACTGGAAGTGCATGTGCATCACATTCACTTGAAAAAAGCCATGTGTTAACTGCAATTGGACTTTCTCATTTACAAATAAATAGTTCCATAAGATTAAGTCTTGGAAAGTATAATACTGAAGAAGAAATTGATTATGTTTTAGAGAAACTTCCTGGAATCGTTGAAAGATTGAGGAAGATGAGTCCGATAGTATGAGATTATAATATTAATGTTAAATAAAATGAGGTAAGCAACAGAAATAAATTATATAATATAAATAATAAATTAAAAAAACAAACATGAAAAAACAAAAGATAAAGAAATCAAAGAAAAATTCGAAAATAAAGAAATTGTCTGAAACTAACAATTTCAGTCTTTACAAATCAACGAAAACAAACAAAGATTTGAAAATAACTAAAAAAATGACATTCAATGAAATCTTACAGAAAAATCCTGAATCTGTGATGGTTTTACTTGAAAAAGGAATGCATTGCATTGGATGCGGCATGGCTGGATTTGAAACATTGGAGCAAGGAGCTATTGCTCATGGGCTTGATCCAGATGAGTTGGTTAGAGAATTAAATGGAGCCTTCTTGAAAGAACCCTCGGGAAGAACAGGATCTGGAAAAATTGGAAGTCAAAGGAAGAAAAATGGAAAAAGAAAAAAATAATTTCAACAATTATACTAAAGAAGTATTGAAGAGATTTACAAATCCAAAGCATTTTGGAGAAATAAAAAATCCAGATGGAGTTGGGCAAGTGGGAAATCCACAGTGTGGAGATATTATGAAAATTTATCTTAAAATTAAAGATAATAAAATAAAGAATATTAAATTTCAGACTTTTGGTTGTGTGAGTGCAATTGCATCAAGTGATGCTTTATGTGAGCTTGCAAAAGGAAAAACAATTAAGCAAGCTAAGAAAATATCTAATCAAAATATTGTTAATAAATTAGAAGGGCTTCCAAGTGTTAAAATTCATTGTTCTGTTCTTGGTGCAAATGGTTTGAAGAAGGCAATACTTGACTATGAGATGAAGAAGGGAAAGAAAGTTGATAAAAAGGAATTAGAAAGATTGGACAATGATGCACACGAAACATGTGAATAAAAGAATGATTATTTCTTTTTAGCTTTTTTATTAGAAATATTATCTGCTTTACTTGATTTTTTGCTAAACTTCATTTCTGAAAATATGTAAATATATAAGATTTCTAAAATTCCTATTGTATTTGCAATTAGTAAAACAATAAACCATATCTTATGTGGTTTTCTTGCTGCTTTCCAAAGTGCAAGTCCTTTCCAAACGAGTGACCAAACTCCTATCACAAGGAGGATTACTATTGCAACTTCTTTTGAAAGTCCAAATGTATTCATCAATACTGTTGTTGGGTCCATTGAAAAAATTTCTTCACCTGCCATTTAATTAATAATTTTTTCTTATTTATAAACTTTTAGTTTTCATTTTTCCGTCGAGAAAAATATTTATATATTTTACAACAGAAATGTTTATAAAGTAGGATTTTATTAGAATATTGCAAAACACAACTACTTGTGCTTTGGAAAAAGGAGGTATACAATAGGTTGTATATCGAAAAGGTTAGGGGGGAGATGAAAAATCTCCTGGTTGTACACTTAAAGATAAGAATCTTAAATGAAATGCATATTTTGCGGAAATGAAACTCACGTTACAGACAAACGGGAGTCTCCTGCTGGTACTAGAAGAAGGAGAGAATGTCTAAAATGCAAAAAAAGATTTACAACCTATGAAAAATCTGAACAAGGTAGCATAATTGTTGTTAAAAAAGATGGGAGAAGAGAATCTTTTTCCAGAGATAAGATAAAAAATGGATTAATGAGGGCTTGTGAAAAAAGACCTGTATCTATTGAAAAAATAGATGAAATAGTTGATGAGATTGAAGAAAATTTAAAAAACCCTAAAAATTCAAGGAATTTTGGGGCCACAAAATATAAAAATGGTAAAAAATATTTTGTCGGGAAAGGTAAAGAGGTAAAAACTGAAATAATAGGAAAAATTGTCATGAATAAACTAAAAAAATTAGATGATATTGCATTCATTAGATTTGCAAGTGTCTATATGAATTTCCAAGATATTAAAGATTTTAAACAAGCGATGAAAGAAGTAAATGAATAATATTCAATAAAATAAGGTGATTAAAAATTTAAAGGAGTTGATAAAAAATGAATGAGAGTGATGTTGCTGAAAGAGAATATGATATAACTCGACCTGCTTTAGCTAGAGCAAATGGTAGTACCGGTTATAAAAGATTTTTTACACAAGAAGGCGAGGATCCATATTCTTCTGTTCAGTGGGAAAGAAAAGATGCTGAAATTAAAGATAGAGGTGGTAATGTTATTTATTTCAATCCCCAGGTTGAATTTCCTTCTGGATGGAGTAAGAATGCAAGAAAAATAACTGCGAGTAAATATTTTTTTAAAGGAGATAAAGAAGAATATACTGAAAGAAGCCTTAGAGATTTATTTGGAAGAGTTGGAGAGACTATTTCTCAATCAGGTTTAAGCCAAGGTTTATTTTTAGATCCAAAAGAAGCAGAAGCATTTAGAGATGATTTAGCTTATCTTCAATTACACCAAGGACATTCTTTTAATTCTCCTGTTTGGTTTAATGTAGGGCTTCATCAAAGATATGATGTTTCTGAAACTAATGAAGAATCTTCACACTGGGCTTTAATGCCTGATGGATCTTTTAGTAATAGAATTGATGCTTATGAGAGACCGCAGGCTGCTGCTTGTTTTATACAATCAATAGATGATTGTATGGAAAGTATTTTAACTCATGCTTATAAAGAAGGTATGTTATTTAAATTTGGTTCTGGAACTGGATCTAATTTCTCAACATTAAGGGGAATCAATGAACCCCTAAGTGGTGGAGGAGTTGCTTCTGGAATGCTTTCTTTTATGAGAATATATGATATAATAGCAGGAAGAATACAATCTGGCGGAAAAACGAGAAGAGAAGCTAAAATGGTTATATGTGATTGTGATCATCCAGATATTTACAGATTTGCAAATTTCAAAGTTAATGAAGAAAAAAAAGATTTATGGTTATCAGCAAATCCTGTTTGGGGGCCGAGAGGTAGTGGAGATTTAGATTCTGAAGCATACAAAACAGTTGATGGACAAAATGGAAATAATAGTGTAAGGGTTACTGATGAATTTATGAATGCTGCTTTAAATGCTTCTGAATGGAGTCTTTGGTTTAGAACTGGAAATAGAAATCCTGAAGAAGTTGAATTAGATTTAACAAAATATAGAGATGATAGGCAATTACCTGATAAAAGATTTATAAAAAGATTAACAAATAAAAGAAAGATTGTTGATGCTGGAGAAGTTTTAGAGCAAATAGCAAGAGCAGCTGCTGTTGTTGGTGATCCTGCATTGCAATATGATACAACAATAAATAAATGGCATACTTGTCCAAATTCTGGTAGAATAAATGCGAGTAATCCTTGTTCTGAGTACATGTTTTTAGACGATAGTGCTTGCAATCTAGCTTCTGTTAACTTGCCTGTTTTCAGAAGAACTGCTGACCAAGTTATTGATAAAAAAGCTTTCAAAGAAGCTGTTAGATTATCGATTTATGGACAAGAAGCATTAGTTGATTCTTGTTCTTATCCTTCAGAAGAAATAGCTGAAAATTCTCATAAGTTTAGACCTCTTGGATTAGGATATACTGGATTATCTGCATTATTAATGGAGATGGGAATTCCTTATGACTCTGATGAAGGAAGATCTGTGGCTTCTGCTGTAACTTCATTAATGACTGCTTATGCTTATCAAACTTCTGCTGAGATTGCATCTAGGATTGGTGCATTTAGTGAATTTCCAAAAAACAAAGAACCAATGCTGAATGTACTTAAAATGCATAAAAATCACACAGCTAAAATAAAAAGAAATCCTGCAATTAGGGGGTTGGATGATTTGATTGATGAGGGTGAAAGGGTCTGGGAAGATGTAATTGCAAAAGGCGAGCAATATGGATTTAGAAATTCACAGGTCACTCTTCTTGCTCCAACTGGAACAATTAGTTTTATGATGGATTCTGATGATTCAACAGGTGTAGAACCTCTTATAGCATTAAAATCCTATAAAGGACTAGCAGGCGGAGGAGAACTAGCTAAAGATATTGCTCCATGTGTTGTAAAGGGATTAAGAAATCTTGGTTATGAAAATAGAACCTTAGATAAAATACTTGAACATATAGATAAAACTGGGGAAATTGTTGGTGCTCCTGGATTAAAACCAGAACATTGCAAAATTTTCCAGACTGCTGTTGGAAACAATAATACAGTTAGTGTTAATGGACATTTGCATATGATGTCTGCTGTTCAACCATATTTATCTGGAGCTGTTTCTAAAACAGTTAATCTTCCTGCAGGCTCAACAATTGAAGATGTTAAAAAAACCTATGTTGAAGGATGGAAACTTGGATTAAAATCAATAAGCTTGTATATTGACGGAGCAAAAGGAATACAGCCTGTAAATTTAGCTAAAAAATCAAATGGTAAAAAAGAATTAAAATGGGGTGAAAGAGATAAGCCCACTGATGCTTTTGGAAGAACAGAAAGATTTGGTTGGAATGTTGGAATAAATGGAACTGGGGTTCATTTTATTGTTGGTGAATATGATAATAGACCTCCTACAGATTCTCCTGCTGATTTTTTTGTGGAATTTGGAAGTTCTGGCTCTCAATTTAGTGCAGCATATACTAGTTGGGGGAAAGAAGCTTCCTGGAACAGGCAAAGAGGAGAGAGTGTTGAAGAATTCATAAGGCATAATAGAGGGGCTAGAGGAACTGTAAATGGGATGACTGATCATCCATTTATAAAAACTTGTTCTTCAATTGAAGATATGTTTGCAAAGTTAATTCAA
>CAYHLB010000043.1:0-8037 GCA_964357325.1 Candidatus Woesearchaeota archaeon | reverse complement strand
TTGATTTAATAGATGATGCTGGTTCTTTAGTAATTAATGGGAAACAAAATAATGGATTTAAAAGCACTACTATTGATATAACTGGATTTTCTGTTCCAATGCTATGGAGATTTTTTCAATCTGCTTATAGAGAGGGCTATGATGAAATAAGATTAAAATATGATTCAAAGACTATGGATTATGAAGGAGTTTATAATTATTATGCTTCTCAATTTGAGTATTCCAGGTTAGGTTCTGGAAATTTTGTTAAAAAACAAACTGCAATAGAAATGCTTACTGATTTAGTCAATAGGTTTATTGGAATGGAAATAATTGATCATGGAGAGGGATATTGTGTTATAAGGGAGATGGGAGATGTTTCAAGTAAAGAGTTTGATAATTCTTTAAGGAGAATATTTTTACTTTTAATTGATCATTTTGATAAAGTAATTAGTTTAATAAAACATAATAAAACAGGAGATATTATGGTTTGCAAAACTATACATGCTATGGATATTAATGTAGACAGGTTTATTGATTATTGCTGCAGAATTAATAATAAAATTAAAGATTCTAGTTTTCAGAAAAATAAGCCTGTGATGTTCACAACTTTATTTCTCCTTGAATTACTTGGAGATGAATTTAAGTATATTGGAACACATTTAGCAAAATCCAAAAAAAAGGTTGATGAAGTGCTTTCTTTTGCAGAATCAGTAAAGGAACATTTTGAGTTGTATTATCATTTGTTTTATAAATTCAATAGGGAACAGGCGATTAAGTTTGGAGAAAATGATTTTAAGATTTATAATGATCATTTTAAGTGGAGAGGGTCAAAGAATTCTGATGCACAGAGCATTAGAAGACATTTTATGCAGATATCTAAATTTGTATTTGTTTTAATGGAATTGAGAATTGAAATGGAGTTTTAGGATTCTTTTGATTTTATTAATGTGAGATTTATTATATCCTCATAATTCGGATTTTAAGAGTTTGAAAGTTGAGCATGTATTGATGTTGTTGTGGTTAAAGATAAGCTAAGGGCATAGTTAGTAATTAATAGTATCTAAACTTATTCTGAATCTTAGGGAGAAGTTATTTATTATGCTGCCATTGGCTGGTTTTCTTGTTCTTCAAATTCTGTTATATATCTTGATATATCATTACTGATACTCTTTCTTACTAAAGCACTAAGACATCTGTCTATTTGTTCTTGAGGCAAACCCCTTAATCGAGATAGTTTTAAATCATCTGGAGAATAATCATAGTCACCTATAAAGGTTGTATTATATGCATTACATCCTATTGTTATAAGGGTATTTACCAGGTCTTTACTAGGGTTAGGAGGAAGAGCTTGTTGTAAAAAATCCTTGACCCAGGGAATTGCTGCTGGATCTGTATTATGCTGTTTTATTTCTGCTTTAATAATCTCATCTAGCATTATATTGATAGATTTCCCATGTATTTATTTCTGCTCAATTGGGAATATATTCACTATATTTTTTATATATTTGATAAAATAGGATTAAAAATAGGAGAAAATATTACATTTAATGCGAGAAAAATATATAAACTAATTATTTATAATGAAAATGATGAAAAGGGGAAAAGTAACTAAAAAAATTCTAAAAAGGATTTTAAATCTAATTTAATTAGAAATATTGGTTTAGTTATAAGCATTCTTTTTTTGATATTTTTAGCTTTTATGATTTTTAGAGGCATTACTGGAGAGGTAATTTCTGGTTTTGCTGTGAATAATCAGAATTCTAATCTACAATATATTGGGGCTTCAAGTGTTGGAGTTACAGATGGAAGTGAATGCAGGCAAACTCCTGATGCTGAGAGATTCGCTGTGGGAAGGGTTTTGAAAAATGGAGTATTGGAGGAAGAAAGTAGTGCATTTTATTTTAATTTGTCTGGAATTAAAGATAGAAGAATTCAAGATGTTGAATTTTGCATTGTAAAATACAATAAAAATCCTTATGGTTTTGAATTTTTTATTTTGCCATTAGCTGAATTGAAATGTCCTAATGAATTATTAGACTTTGCCAGTAGAAGAGAAAATAAAATTGCTGGAAGGAATATAAAATCTTTTACAAAAGAAGGGCATTATTGTTTTAATCTTACTGATTATATAAAAAGAAAAATAAGTGAAAGGGATAAAAATGTTTATTTAAGTGTTTCTGGAAGAAATCTTACAAATGCAAAACAGACTTATAATTATTTCCATGGAATTCCTAATGGAACTGAAAAATTCAGGCCTTATTTGAAAATAAAATATGTAAATGGGCCTAACTGCGTTTCTAACTGGGAATGTTCTAGTTGGAGCGATTGTGAAAATAATCAGCAAACTAGAATTTGTGTTGATGAAAATAATTGCGAGACTCCAATAAATAAGCCTGAAGAGATTAAGAGCTGTGGTGGAAATGATGGTTGTGGAAATTGTCCTTCTGGCAGTGCATGTGATTATGCAAAAGGCAGTTGTTTTGATATCACTCCTTTTGGAGCTGATGAAAAAGTTAAATTATTAAATATAAAACCAGCTTCGCAAATTAGAAAGAATCAAGTTGTTGATGGAGTGCAAAGGACAAAATCATTTGCCCTTTATGTTGGTACTGAAAAAACAATATATGAGTATAATGTTGATTTTAATGGTTTTTATGATATTAAAAATTTTGAAGTTTCTGTAAGATATTCTAATATATACAATCGTCCAGCACAGACTTGTGATGACAGTCCATTTAGATTATCTTTTTATTCTTCTGAAAATAATATGGAGTGTCGTTCAGATATTTTAAAATGCAGGAATAATATTTACAAAGGAAGCACATTTACATGCTATAATCTAAGGGATGCTGGTTCTGGAGCTGTTAGTATAAAAAATATAAAACATATAGGCAGAATGAAACTAGAAACTATTGGAACAGGGCAAGATGGGGAAATTATGTATGTTAATTATTATAAGTTATATGGGAAGAAAAGTGCTTAATTCTTTTATATAAGAAGTTTTTTATAGGTTAATTGTTATTATTCAAATAGAAAAGCCCTGTATAACAGCGGTCAAGTTAACGAGCTTCTGGAGCTTGGAACCCAGGTTCGAATCCTGGCGGGGCTATTATAGTCAAAATGCCAAATGCATTTGGTTTATTCATATAATTCCAGGATGAGAACTGGAAGGTTCGACGAGCATTTTCACTTTGACAAACTAAAATATTATATCAAAGTGGAAATGCGAGCTTCCTGGCGGGGCTATTGATTTTAAAATTAGTTGGTGGGCTATTTAAATTGATAATGGTATTTCTATAACTTTTTTGAATTAAAAAGTTAAAAATCGTAACATTTATATAGTAATATCAATTGATATTCTTATGGAAACGCAAACTTATTATGAAAAGAATGAGGTCGCAAGAAGTCCAACACTTCAAACTGTTTTAATGGTTGAAAAATTTATAGAAGGGCATTCTGGAGAATACAAAAAAACAGAACTATTTAAGAATTTGCCGAAAAAAGTAATGTGGCAGACATTCCAAGTTATTATGGAGTATTTAGAAACAAATTATAGAATAGTGATAGAAAAAGATGGAATTGTAACTTATATTTGGAATCCAAAATTTTTTGATAAAATTAAAAATAGACCTGATATAAAACTATGACCACATTATCAAAAGTGAGATTCATTGATAATGAACTGGAAAATGCATTTAATAATCTTTCAGAAGAAGACCCTATTAAAAAAGCATTAGTTAAAGCTATTCAAAACATGAATTTACTCAGGATTCTGAAGTAAATTCAAAATTTCAAAACATTTAAATACTAATAATCTTTTTAATTATCAGGATGAAAAGAGGAAAAGGCAAGAAAAGACTAGGGCAAGTTTCTATATTTATTATAATTGCGATTGTAGTTGTTGTTGGAATTGCAATTTTTTATTTTACATCTATGAAAACTACTTCTTCTGGACTTAATAGGCAATTTTCTTCTAATACTGTTGTTCAAGCAAAATTTAATCAATTAATAGTTTCTACGCAAGCATGCATTGATATGTCAACAACAGATGCTTTGAATATTATTGGTATTCAAGGAGGATATTTTGATGCGCCTGTTAAATATCTTGATATTAATGGGACTTTTATTCCTTATTATTTTTATGAAGATACTACTTATGCTCCGAGCATAAGCAAGGTTGAGGGAGAACTTGGAAAAGCTGTTGATTTTTCTATTGATGTTTGTTTAAAAGAAGTTAAAACTTTGAATCCTGATTTTAAATTAGAGTATGATAATGCTAAAACTATTGTTAATATTAGTCAGGAAGAAGTTTTATTTAAAATTAATTTACCAATTAAAGTTAGCAAAGAAGATAGAACTATGGTTATTAATTTAATTGATGCTCCTAAAACTTATGATCTTCCTTTATATGATATTTTGAATTTAGGAAAATACATAGCTGATTTATCTAAACAAGATGGAAAAATGGTTTGCCTTAGTTGCATTGGAAAAGAAGCAATTGATAAAAATCTTTATGTAGATATGGTTAATGTTGAAAATTCATCTACTTTATTTATAGTATCTCAAAATTATACTTCGAGTGGAGAATATTCATTAGAGTTCCTAAATAAATATAAATAGTAAATAAATTAAATAATAAAATGAAAAATAAAAAAAGAGAAAAAGGTTTGATTAAGGCAGGGATATTTTTAATTTTAGCATTTGTTGTTTTGATTGGGGTGAGTGGGTTTGTTTTTGGAGATGTTCCTATAGATGTTCATTCAGGTCGGTCTCAGCTAGAAAATTATTTCAATACAGATAGCATTAGTAATGTTGGATTAAGTAGTTTTATTGATAATGTATTTAAATCACATTCTGATGGTTCTGGTGTTTTTTTAGAAATTTGGACATATTCGACTCCTAAGGAAAGAGCTGATTTTGTAGCACGACTTAATAATGATCCTAAGAAGGAGGAGTTTATAAAAGCACTTTTAAAGAGCAAATATAAAGATTTGAGCGAAGTTGATTTAAAAGATATTAAATTAGATATTGATGCCAAGGGTAATCTTATATTCAAAGGTAATGATCAAAGCAATGGGTTTAAGGTTCCAATAAACCCTAAGGGGGCTGTTGTAAGTTTAGTAAGTATAAAACAAGTTGATGGAAAACTTAAATTAGCTTATGATTCTCAAAATGATGGAGATTTAAGAACACTTTCGATTGATTCAAGTTTAGAAGGTTCTATTAATCCTGAAAATGGAAATTATATTACTAATGATGGGGTTGAAAGTAAAGTTGGATTATTGCATGGAAAGGGAGGAGAATTAGGGCTATCGATGGAAGATGGTAAATTAATTGTTAAAATAGGTAAAATAACTTTAACTGATGCTCAGAAATCTAATTATGAGACATTGGGTCTTGGTGGAATAGATGGTATTGGTAAGACAGCTAGTACACCTGTTGTTAAATTAGGAAGTGATTATGGTTATGGGTCTCCTGGATTTGATGAAGGCACTACTTATAAAATGAATCCATTGGATTTAAAAGAAATTGAAGTAACTAATGCTGAAATTTCAGTAAGAAATAGTGAAAGTAAGGCTCTTGCTTATGTTAGAACAAGTGTTGAATCTACTTTTGGACATGAATTAGGTTCTCTTGCAGAATATGCTAAAGGAAAGAATTTAGATGTAAATAATCCTGATTTTGGCAATAGTTTTAAGGGTAAATTTGTATTTTTTGAAAAAAGTGGTGTAGAAGGAGATTCTAAATCTGAATTGGTTTTTGGAGAAGGTGTTTATGCTGGAATAGGATTACAATCTGAAACTAAAGTAACTTCAATTTTTCCTCCTGAAGAGGAAGGTAAGATTCCTTCAGGACATGTTGTAATGTCTGAAAATGGAGTTACTGCTTATGAATTTAAAAATGGAAATTTATTGGCTGCTCAAGAAGGAGATGAGATTAATTGTGTGGAGGGTTCTTTAATATGTACTGTTGCTCGTGCTGCAGGCATTGGTGCTGGAAGAGTAGCTCAACTAACTGTTAGGGGGGCTGGATTTGCTGCAAGAGGAGTTGGATCTGGTGTTCGAGCAGTTGGAGGATTTATTGCAAATAGGCCTGTTGTATCTTTTTTTAGAGAAAGACAGCCTGTAAGATCATTTTTCAGAGAAGTGCAGCCAATAAGGAGAGTTGGAGGAGCTATTGGAAATGTGTTAGAAAATAGGCCTGTAAGATCATTTTTTAGTGAAGTTCAACCTGTAAGGGCTGGATTAAGGGGTGCTGGAGCAGTGTTAGGTGGGACTGGTAGATTTTTATTTGGAAGAAGATAAATTTTTAAAGATTTTTTTATTAATGCTAAAATTTATTTAAATGCTCATTATTCGTATTTTATGAATTGATTAGCGAAGAGTCAGAAAGTAATAGTGGTATTTTTATCATCAGTTTTTTAGGCTATATCGGGAATTAAATACTGTGATTTACTTTTTAATATAGAATCACTTATTTTTATTTCTCCTCCTTATAAATTAGGGGGAAGTAAACAAAAATAAGACAATAATAATCCCACTCATAAGAAGATTGAAGAACTTCGGGCAGAGCTGTTTTTCAATAAGATTTATATATTTCTTATACTTAGATATTTCATGGAAGGAGTTGAAGTAGGAAGGGTGTTTAATTTTTTTGAAAAAATTATGGTTGCTGCAATTGAGATTAATGGAGATATTAAGTTAGGAAATACTTTGAGATTTGTTGGAGCTGGACATGATTTTACTGAAGTGGTTGATAGTATGCAGGTTGATGGGAAAAATGTTGAGAGAGCAAAAAAAGGAGATAAAATAGGAATAAAAATAAGTGAGAAAATTAATAAGGGTGCGAAGGTTTATAGGGTTTGATTTATAACCTTATTCCGGAATCTTTTGGCTTGCCATGTTGTTCAAAAACATCATTTGCTAAGCAATCAAAACAAGTATGAATTGTTCCATTTTTATCTTTAACAATTCCAGTTCCATTGCATTTTTCACAGCGAGGTCTTTTTAGATTTTCCATATTCAACTCTTTTTATATAAATTATTAGGGAATAGGTTATTTAATCTTTGTTATATTGTAGAATATAGGGATTTTTTGATTTATGATTAGGTTTAAAAATCAAGAAGAATAGTAAATATTATGCCACGACAAAGTCTCAGAGTTATAAAGCGAGTAAGATACTTTTCGTGAAAAGAAATAGGCTCATTAATTTCATTAATGAGGAGAAAGCCCCTGTAGTGTAGTGGTCAAGCACTTCGCCTTCTCAAGGCGGTAACCCGAGTTCGAATCTCGGCGGGGGCAGTTTTTAAGATTCGAACGAGGAGAGTTTGAATTGAGTTTTTACATTTTAGTTATAATTCTTTTTGAATAAGAAATGTGAAAGCGAATAGGCGAGGGCAGTTTTATATTCTATCTCAAAGATATTAAATATATCTTAAATAGCATATCATATCATTTCTGATAATTTTAAATAAGTTAAAAACATAAGATATTTATGGAATTAAAAATTGTTTTAGAAGAGCAAGAAGAAGGTGGATATACTGTGTTTGTTCCAGCTTTGCCTGGTTGTATATCTGAAGGCGATACATTAGAAGAATCTGTGAAAAATATAAAAGAAGCAATAATGTTATACTTGGATATTGATACAATAGATTTTAGTGGTAAGGGTAAAATAATGGACATTGAAATTTAAGATGAAACTTCCACAAATGTCAAGAACCTCTTGATTCTTGATCACCTAAAAAAATGTCTCAACATTTTTTATGTTTCTGGAAAAGACTTGATAAAGATTTTTACAAAATTAGGTTTTGTTGTTATAAGGCAAAGAGGTAGTCATGTGCAACTTGAAAAAAGAATTGGAAGTGAAATTATCAAGTTAACTGTTCCAATGCATCAACAATTGAAGAGAGGGACTTTATCCCATATAATTAAAACATCAAAAATTGATGAAAAGGAACTAGAAAAATATTTATAATTCAGCTTTGCAGGACATTTTTATAATTCTAGGATAGTAAGGAGGTTTTAAAAGCTATATTTTCTTTTTTCTTTTGAGAG
>CAYHLB010000042.1:0-8174 GCA_964357325.1 Candidatus Woesearchaeota archaeon | reverse complement strand
TTCTTCGGCGTATTTTGTTGTTTTAATAAACCACTGCTCTAATTGTTTTATTTCAACATCAACTTCCTTATGAACCCAACACTTTCCATTATGAACCTGTTCATTAGCTAAAACCGAATTACATTTAGAACACCAATTTGCAGCAGATTTTTTCTTATAAACTAGTTCATTTTCTAAAAATTTTAAAAAGAAATACTGATTCCATTTATAATATTCAGGTTCACATGTAACAACCTTCTTACTCCAATCATAGCTAATTCCAAGAGCTTTTTGTTGCATCATAAAATTTGCCATTGCAGCTTTTGTATATTTTCCAGGATGTTCTCCAGCCTTAATTGCTGCATTTTCAGCAGGAAGCCCAAAAGCATCATATCCCATAGGATATAAAACATTAAATCCATTCATTCTCTTGAATCTAGCATAAATATCTCCAATAGTATAATTCAAAGCATGACCCATATGAAGCCCTGCTCCAGAGGGATAGGGGAACATTTCAAGAACATAATATTTCTTTTTCTTTTTAATATCAGCATCAGCTTCAAAGCATTTTTTCTTTTCCCATTTTTCCTGCCATTTCTTTTCAATCTTACTAAATTCTATCTCAACCATATAAATAATAATAGAAAAACCCTATATAAAAACTTCTAATCCCCAATCCTATTAAAAATTAGGAACAGTATAATTACAATGCTGACTCCTATTTAAAGGATTTTTGCAACTACGATCATCCTGCCTATAAGCACATCTAATCCCTTTAATTTCTGTTCCAACCCCAAAATCTGAAACTCTCAAAGTAATCTCTACCTTAGGATTAACCCTATCGCACAAAGAAGCCCTATTCTCATATTGTTCATTTCCCATAAACTCTTAATAAATAAGTGATTTAAAAGAATATCTGCAATCAAATATAACAATCCAACCTAATCCATAACAACATATTGTGCTAAATAATTATGAAGAGCAGTTGTACATCTTTTAAGATTTCTTAATGATTTACCAAAAACTCCTTTTTCACCATTCTGCTCTCTTGCAAAAGCATCAGAAAGCTCTCTCCATCCAGTTTTAATTCTTCTTTCTATAAAATCAAGAGCTTTTTTAGCAAGAGGACATTCAGAATCTAAACATCTTTCCACAGGCCCAATTTGATAAGTAAGTCTATCATAAAGAGTACTTCTCAAAGTTTCTTCTCTAATAACCCAATAATGACCATAATTCCCCCTCATTTCAAAAGGATGTTCATATGCAAGTACTAAATTATCTACTCCAGTAGTCATATCTCTAACCCCATATCTAATTCTATCATTTCTTACTTTCCCTACCTTAGGTGTATCTACTGTTGCCATATTACCACTAACAAGTTACATATTTATAAATCTTTCTATAACACAACTTTAAATAATTATAAATTTTTATTTATCTATGCAACCCAAATTCCCAATCTACATTCAAGGAGAAAATATTTTCTCAAATTCAAATAAAGCATTCTCAATCCAAGACTCAAAAAACCTTGGAGAAAAATCCAACAATAAAATAACCTATTCTGAATTTGAAGCATTTTATTTATTTGAAACAAATCAAGCAAAAATAATAAAAACAAAACCTCTAAGCGAGGAACAAATAATAAAAGAATTCTCAAAAAAGGACAAAGAGTTTTCAATAAAATATCCTGTTTTCAAAGCCCTTAGAAAAAAAGCATACATTGTAAAAACAGGCTCTAAATTTGGAACAGAGTTTCGTGTCTATTCTAGTTCTAAAAATCTAAATGATTTTTCAGCTAGCCATCCACATGCAAAATACCTAGTTTTTCCAATAAAACAATCAGAAAAACTTAATCTTCATGAACTTATTTCAAAAACAAGAATAGCACATTCAACAGCAAAAAAACTCCTTCTAGCAATTGTTGACAAAGAAGATGTTTTATTCTATGAAATTGACTGGTTGAAAATATAAATTTATAGGGGATTGCACAGTTTATAATTAAATTTTTAAACTATTCTTAACTAATAATCATATGAATAAACTAAGTATATTTTTAATTGTAATCTCATCATTATTAATTTTTATAAGTCTTCTTTATCCGATTTACCCATTATTTGAAGGAGATTATCTTTTTACAATTGCCATTATAGGAGTTTTAGGAATGTCTTATGGAATATTCAATCAATATAATATCGTTTTATGGAAAAAAATATTGTTTACAATAATCACATCATTAATTGGGATATTTATATTAATAATGATTATAGCTATTATTGACTATATCTTAAATCCAGGTTCGCATTCTTCTTTTTTCTTTCCATTCTAAACCTATATTATCACCCCTAAGAAATTATCCTATAATTTTATTAACCAACTAAATCTAAAAATACTATGATAAATTCAGAGGTGGTTAAATCCAAGATAATGTCTTTTATTGAAAAAAAGGGCCCTAGCCTTCCAATTCAAATAGCAAAAGACATTGGCATGAATTCTATTTTTACTTCAGCATTTCTTTCAGAACTATTAGATAGTAAAAAAATAAAAACCAGCTCAATAAGGGTCGGCGGAACTTCACTCTATCTTATTCCAGGACAAGAAATCCAACTCGAACAATTTCACAGTTTTCTTCATCCAAAAGAAATAGAAGCCTATGAAAAATTAAAAGAAAACAAAATCCTGAAAGATTCTGAACAAGATCCAGCCATAAGAGTTGCACTAAGAGCAATAAAAGATTTTGCATTTTCTTTTAAAAACGATGAACAAATCTACTGGAGATATCTCACAACCTCTGAACAAGAGATAAGAGATTTATTTTCAAAACCAATACAAGAAATTGTAAAAGAAATCATTGTAGAAGAAGTAATCATTAAAGAAGAACCTAAAAAAGAAATAATCCTTGAAAAAGTAGAAACTCTAACAGAAAAAGTAATTCCTAAAGAAAAACCTAAAATAGCAAAAGAAGAAAAACAAACTCCTTTGTTTAATAACCCCCTAGCCATAAGACCAGAACCAAAACAAGAAAAAGTAAAGCCAAAATCAGAATTTGCCCTAAAAACAATAGAATTTCTAGAAAAAAACCAATTCAAGATTTTAGAAGAAAGAGAATATTCTAAAAAAGAATATAATTGCATTGCTGAAACAAACACAAAACTAGGTCCAATTGCATTTCTAACTCAAGCAAAAGAAAAAAAGTCAATAGCAGAATCTGATCTAGACCCATTACTAAGGCAGGCTCAAGCAATACCTCTTCCAGCACTTATACTCTATACAGAAAACCTATCAAAAAAAGCAATAGAATATCAAAACCAGTTCTATTCAATACTAAAAACCCTTAAAATAGAATAATATTGATAAATAAATTTCTAAATATCTTTCTCTTCTTCATAAGAAATATTGTTTATTTTTGACAAATATTACTTTTACATATGCAATAATCAGGAGAAATTTGTCCTAATGTATAATTTAAAGGGACATAACTATTCTCATTATAAATATTAATACATTTTACTAATTTTCCAGATTCAATGCTTTCATAAATACCATAGCATTCTTCATTGGTCTTGCAGTAAGCTTCGTTTTTATTATATTCATTATCAGAATCTAATTTTATGCCACTAACTAAAAAAGTTTCATTGAAATAATTGGGTTCTTGTGTTTTTCCAGTTATTGTAACAAAACTATCTCTAAATTTAAAAAAAGACATATTATATAAGATAAAATATGCTTCACTAAGATCAGTTGAAATGTCAAGGCATATTTCCCCATTTTCATAAATAAAAAAAGAAAAACATCTAGTATATGATGAGTTTATAAAACCTTTAAGAGTAATAACTGAATCATTAGTTTCTTTATCCTGTTTTCCTGATTCGTTTACAACTCGCTCATTATTTGTTTTAGAAGAATTTAATGCAATAAATATTGCAATTAAAATAATAAACATAAAAATAAGGGCTAATTCCACAATTACACTCTTTTTCATATTAAATGACATAAACTTAATTATTTAAATTATTCGGCATGGAGCTCGGTAAACCCATAATTTTATATTCTAGCTATACCTATTAAATATAGCCAGATTTAAGCCTAAAAACTCAAAAACAATAATGTTTTTAAAGCCTGAATCTAAGGGTATATTATGGGAAGAATAAAATCTAAACTAGTGAAAAGAACAGGGCTAGCCTTGCTTAAGGAACCTAATGCTTTTAATTCAGAGTTTGAAAATAACAAAGAACTACTTAAAGGTCTAACTCCAAGTAAAAAAGTAAGAAACCAGATAGCTGGATATATTGTTAGAAAAAAGAGAGCAGAGTTAAAAGGAATAATTAGTGTTCAGTAAATAAGGATAAACAATATGGAAAACGAGATTCCAGCGCAAGGAGAAGATAACACTATTTTTGTAGGAATAAAGCCATTTATGAACTATGTAACTGGAATTGTAATGCAATTCAAAAATAAAGGCCAAAATGAAGTTATTGTTTCTGCAAGAGGAAAATTCACCTCTAAAGCAATTGATGTTGTAGAAGTTGCAAGAAGAACATTTCTAAAAGAAGAAAACATTCAAATAAAAAACATAAACATATCTAGCGAGCAATTTGAAAACAAAGAAGGAAAAAGAATCTTTGTTTCAAGTATTGATATACATCTAATTAAAGGATAAATCTCAATCTTTTTAATAGTCAAAATCACTTCTTTTTATCATCTTTACTTTTTTCTTTCTTATTCTTTTCTCCATCATCCTTCTCTTTCAGCAACTTATCCAACTTTTCATCAATATCTTTAACTTTCTCATAAATCTTCTTAATTCTCCTATTTCTTAAAAATCCCATAATCCCTCCAATAATAAGGATTATTGCATAAACAATAAAAAGTATTCCAGCAGCCTTAACAACAAAAATCAAATCACTAAGCCTAGCAATAAATTCAGGAGACAAATCCTTTAGTAAAGTGGCATCCAATGAAACTAACTTCCCAACATCTGAAATTGAATCAATCCCCATTTTATAAACTCCCAAGTCAACAAAGGTTTTTAAATATCTCTCTTTTGATATTTTAAAGGCTGCTTAGCTTAGCGGTTAAAGTACTGCTCTCATAAGGCAGGGATCCCAAGTTCAAATCTTGGAGCAGCCATTTTTATAATAATAGTAATTAAGTTTCTCAATTTGTTTAGGATTAATAAAACCTATCAATTTTTTAAATTTTTCAAGATTATCCTTACCATTTATTTGTATCCTATATTGTTCTTGACGATTTAAAAAACCAGTTTGAATTCTTCTCTTAGCCAGGTAAAGATTACATTTTATCCCAACAGAGTTAAGATAATTACTTATCTCTTCAATTAATTTTTTAGAAACACCATTCGCTTCCACCCTAGGATATAAAGTACCATTATTATCAGTTAATACTAAAGACCCATCTGTAGCAAAAAATCCTTGAAGGACATATTTCACTAATTTTTTATCATAGAATATCTTAGGAATAAACAACTTATCTCCTTTTTTTCCAATTGGAAATCCAAAACTATGAATAAAATCAAATAATTTATGATTGACAAAATTAAAATCTATAGTATTTTCATATTTTCTAAATTTAATAGAAATATCTTTATTAATTAAACTCTTAAATATTGGTTTGACAATATCCTTAAAAAATGGAACATCATCATTTGAATTTCCTGCAATAGAAATAAACTTTTTTCTCCCATAAACCAAGCTAAGACAACCATCCCCTAGCATTATGCCATACAAAATTGCAAAATTTTTATTTAATTTAAGAGCCATTAGCTATCTAATTTATAATTATATAAATACCTTTTGCTCTCATAAATATCAACGACAAATAATTAAAATAATATTATAAAAAATATAATTATTTTTTATTATACCTATCTATTAACCTATAACCTTAAATATTTAAATTAATTAAATGAAAAATGAGTTTAACAGAATCCATTGACGATATTGTAAATTTTATTCCAAACCAATCTTCAGATTTAGCTTTCAGAGTAGTAAAAGAACCCGGAGAAACCCTCGCAAATCTTCTCGGGCCAGCAAGATATGCTGCAGGACTTTCTGCTGAAGCAGCAGCTATTGGATGCACAGCAGGTGCATTAAGTCACAATTCTTACATAGGATGGAGTGCTGCAGCTGCAACAGTAGTTGCCTCATGGATAGTAAAGGGTATAAAAATTTACAATAATCAATAAAAACTATTTCATCTCTGAATAATCCTTACATCCCCATCAGGACCACATTCATAACCTAATTCAACTCTAACAGTCCTTTCCCCAGATTCAGGGGTATAATTTTCAGGCAATGCAGGACCATCATAACTTCCCCTATGATCCACATTATCCAACCTATCCAATGCAACAGGAAGTGGAGCCCCACAATCCCTTTCCCACATTTCAAGCATTTGGTTTAAACTCAACATTATGCAATCTCCATACCATCCCCATTTTTTCTAGGAATAATATGAACATGCAAATGATGAACAACCTGTCCTGCAACTTCTCCATTATTAATAATAAGATTAAATCCTGAGACTTCATTATCAGAAGATAATGAACCTGCTTTCCCTCCATCCTTAATCAATTTCAATCCAACATGCTTAACAGCATCCAATAATTCACTTCCAAGGCTAACAGGCATATCAAGTAAAGTTTTGTAATGTTTTTTACTAATAATCAAAGTATGTCCTTCTGCCTTTGGATTAATATCTAAAACTCCAAAAAAATTATCATCATCGTATGTCTTTTCCGAAGGAATCTCCCCTCTAGCAATTTTACAAAATACACAATCTTTTTCTTCCATCTTAAAACTCCTGGCCAAACTCATCCCTTATTAAACATCCATCTTCATAAACATAAGCTCTTTTATTTGCATCATAAGTCAAACCTCTTTGTCTAGCAGCTTCTTGATTAGCAAGATTTTCAGGACTTACATCAGCATCAAAATCTTCCCTAACTCCATATTGAAAGTTACTAATAACTTCAACAGGTGCCTGAAAATTAGAAGTTAATATTCTAGTCATAACACTTAAAGAATATTGTAATTTATAAATATTTATTCACTTGCTTTCCATTCAAAAGACCTACCAGTCTTAAGTAATTTATCCAAAATTTCCAACTCCTCATAAATTCCTTCAATTTATTCATAATTCTTTGCTTCATCTAAATCAACCCAAGCATATTCAGTCATATCTTTACTTAATTTAACATCTCCAGAATCATAATCAGCATATAAACTAATAATTAAAACAGGAATATTATCAGGTCTAATAAAAGTCATGCTTGTTAAGTATTTTATATTTTTAATATCAAGTCCAGTTTCTTCTTTTACTTCTCTTTTCAAAAGAATTTCTAAAATATTATACCAGTGTTCAGTTGTATCTTTCTTATTATGAATATAATCTTTAACTTCCAACTTTCCACCAGGAACAGTCCATTTTCCAGGAAATGCTTTTTCCCACTCAGCACGCTTTGTTATCAAATACTTCCCATCTTTAATAATAATTCCTGTTGCAACAACATAATGTGCTTTATTCTCATCCATTTTTCATCTCCTTAATCAATTCTCTAACCCTTTTTTCAATATCCTCAACTCTTTCTCTTATGCTATTTAAATCCTTTTCATCACAATCCTTTATTTTCCACCAAATAATTTTCCCCTTATAACTATTTTTAAAGAACATGGGATCAACATTGTCTGCAACAATAATCAAATAATCATAATCATTAATCTTTCTTACATCAACTCTTCTTGGAATCCCTCTAACATCATAACCCTTTTCTTTCATTATTTTAATAACATTTTCACCAACATAAAGATGCATTTCATCAATCAAAATTCCAGCGCTTTCCGCAACAATATTTTTATTTTTATTCAATGTATTAAAAATAGCTTCCCCAACTTTGCTTCTAAACCTATTATGTTTACAAATAAATAATATTTTCATTATAAAGAGCATACATTAATATTTTTATACTTATGGTATTAAAGACTACACCAACAAATTTTCAGAAGGAAACCACACTTCATTTCTAAATATTGAAAAATCTGATTTTAATATATAATCTGAAAATCTTTCCTGCATTTCAGATAATATTTTTTGAAAATCATCATATTCTTTAATTAAAAATTCCACTTCTATTTTCCAAGGCCCAATCATTTTAATAATATCAAGAGTATTTTTCTTCA
>CAYHLB010000041.1:0-8198 GCA_964357325.1 Candidatus Woesearchaeota archaeon | reverse complement strand
ACAAATAAATAATATTTTCATTATTATTCCCTCTTCCATTCAACCTTCTCTTCTTCCTTCACTCTCTGCTCTAGTTCAATCTCTAAGGGAAGATTTATTCAGTTTGTTTATCCGCTTGAACTCTCGTCTCAACCAACTTCCCAGCATTAACAAATTTTATCTCTCCATTAATCAATTCACGAAGAGTTTCTTTCAAATTTTTCATTTTAACTCTAATCTGCAAAGTACTATCTCTGTCTCTAATTGTAACATCTGAATTAGCAATTGAATCTCCATCAACAGTAATGCAATAAGGAGTTCCTATTTCATCATTTCTAGCATATCTTCTTCCAATACTTCCACTTTTATCATAAACCACATTCCATTCCTTTCTTAAATCCTTAACAATATCTTCTGCAATTTTAACATATTCATCTTGTTTAATTATTGGAAAAACAGCAGCTTTAATTGGAGCAAGACTAGCAGGAATTTTCAAAACAACATAATCTCTCTTTAAATCATAATTATATGCTTTTGTGAGAATTGCGAGAAAAACTCTTTCCATTCCAAAAGTAGGTTCAATAACTTTAGGAATAACTTTGGATTTAGTACGCTCATCAAAAACTTCCATTGAAACACTAGAATACTTTTGATGATTAGTTAAATCAAACTGCCCCCTATTTGCATTTCCAGCAACTTCCTTGCTTCCAAAAACATACATATAATCAATATCAAAAGTAGCACTTGAATAATGAGAAAGCTCATCTTTTCTATGTTCCCTTATTTTAATTTCATAAAGTCCAATTGAATTAAACCATAAAATCTGTTCAGCAAGCCAATAAGCATGCCATTCTTCAAGCCTATTTTCATTAAGCATTTCTCCAATTGTAGTTGATTTCAAATCTTCCTTGCCAGAAACTTGTGTCTCAGCATCAAGTAATCTTAATTTAACTCTTTTATGAGTTTCATCTAATAATTCACATTTAGTTTCTCCAGGATTAATAAAAAATTCAAACTCTCCAATATGAAACTCTCTGCTCCTAAATAAAAAATCACGAGGTGCAATTTCATTTCTAAAACATCTTCCAATTTGGCAAACACCAAAAGGCAATTGCATTCTAGAAGTTTGAACAATATTCTTAAAATCAGTAAACATACCTTGTGCAGTTTCTCCCCTTAGATAAGCATCTGTATAATCAAGAGCACCCACTCTTGTCTTAAACATTAAACTAAATTCTCCCTTAACATCATATTCTCCACCACAATCACACTTAACCCTCCCTACTTCACTTTTATCAATCTTAGTTGCTTTATTGCATTTCTTGCAAACAACAGCCACATCACTAAAATTAGCAACATGTCCACTTGCTTCCCATATTTTTGGATGACTAATTACACTAGCTTCCATTCCAACCATATTATCTTTTTGAATAACAAAATAATTCCACCAATTTCTCTTAATATTATTAAACAACTCAACTCCTAATGGTCCAAAATCCCAAAAACCAGCAAATCCCCCATAAATATCACTGCTTCTATAAACAAATCCCTTTTCCTTGCAAAAATTTGCAAGTTCTTCTATACTCTCCAACTTTTTTACATTAGTATTATCTTCAGAATTCCCAACTTCCTTTCCACCATAAACAATATTATCAAATTCTTCCATTTCTCTTTCCGCAAACTCTTTCTTTAAAACCTCAGCCTTAAGTTTTGCCTCTTCCAAATCCTTGCCCAAATAAGCAACACTTCTGCTTATAATCTTTTCTCCTTTTCTTATGCTTTTCTGCAAATAATAATAATCCTTGCCATTAACCTTCTTTTTTACAATGAACATAAATTAGGGATTACAAAATAGTTTATAAAACTTACCGCTTGTTAATGCTTAATAAGAGATTAATATAATTTTTTATTTTCTAAATGAATTAAGGCCATTTGTATAGCTTGTTTTGTATAATCTTTTCTACTTACTCTACCACAAGTGAGTACACCAATTGCCCCTTCAGAGGATCCTATTTTTTTATTAGTAGTTAAACCGAACCTATAAAATGCTTCATTACCATCTATATCCTGTTCATAAATCATTTGTGTAACTTTAGTTGGAAATTCAAATGCACAGGATAATCCAATATAATAATTACTTCCATCATAAATAGCACATGCACAAAAGCTCATACTTCCCGTCTTAGTGTATGGAACTTTCATTAATCCACTTTCTATACCAAAACTGTAAACACAATTATTAAAAACCGCTGTTGACCTATTTATTGCACCTCGAACAGTTTCTTCTAATGATTTTGGTTGTTCACTTACTCCAGAATGAGTTTCTATACCTACAACACCATAATTTGCTAAATTTGGATAACTATGCAAAACTTCTTTGACTGCTTCAATTTTCACGGGATTTTTAGAGGCAACATTTATCATCATTTTATTTAGTCATATTCATCATATATAAAAATTGTTATTGAAAAGTATCTAAATTATAGGACAGTTTTGAGCTCGAATTTATAAATATAGCGCCCATTTCTGTCCCATAATTTACTATAAAAAAGTAATACGTAACATTTTTAGATAAAAGGTTTTTGTAAGCTTTTACCAATTCCTATTGAAACATACCGCTACTGGTGTTCTATTGTTACTAGTTGTTTTTGTTCCAGCAATTTTATCTTTAATAACTGCTTCTGAATGAACTAATTTTTCCATACTTTGTGGTTGAGTTTTATATTCTTCTAATTCACCCTTACAAACCAATCTTCCCTGATGGATTTCTATTAATCCTCTTGCTCGTTCATTATCAAATAATTTTTCAAAAGAATCATTAATTGTCCCTAATCTATGTTCTTCCATCACTGTATTTGGACAAGAATAAACATTCCCATCAGGAGTAATATACGCAAATCCTCTAAATCCAGCAGTGCAACCATTACATTCATATTCACCAGAGCCTAATCTTTTAATTACATCTGCTACACTCCATTCGAGCATATCTCTTGCCCCATTATTTCTAGCTCTGTCAACTTGTGATAATACTTTAGTCAAATTCGGGATACCGATTCCATTAGCTCTTGCTGCCCCTCTTTCTACAAGAGGCAATAGATTAATTTGTACCGCTCCAAGTTCTTTTCCAAGATAAATAGCGCTTTCAACATCCTCTTCATTTCCAGAATGAGTTACGTAATTTATATCAAAGGGAACATTATTTGCCCTTAATCTTTTTGAAGCTTCAATAGTTTTCTTATAAGTTCCTTCTTGTCTTAATCTTTCATCAATTTCCGGAGTAGATCCATTTAATGATAATATCACTTTGCCTTTTGTTCTTTGATATAAACTACCTAGATGTCGAGCTTGTTCATCTCCTATCAAGGTTCCATTACTTGTAGTAAATACCCATAATCCTCTTTCAGCAGAATAATCCATTAGTCTATCTAGACCTTTGAAAACAAATGGCTCTCCACCTTTAAAATGAGCAATTCCATCTTTGCCTTCTTTTCCGACAAAATCTGCCCATTTTCCTATGACTCCTTGCCATTGTTCTCCTGATAGTTCTTGACCTGTTCTATTTTGATGAGCCCCATCTGTAGGATTATAGCAGTGCTTACAAGCAAGGTTACAGTCATAGGTTGGAGCAATAATTAGGTGGAATGTATCTAATTCTCTTCTTTCAAGATTTCCGAGCATTGCGTATTTCATAAAAGAAGATGTTCAGAAGACTACTTATATTATTGTTGTTAAATTTTCTCCACAACATTTATATACTTATTGTCTTGTCCTCTACTAATGGACATAGAAACTATAAAGAAAAGTCTTGAAGAAGTTGGTTTTGATAATAAAGAAATTCAAGTCTATTTATCTTTATTGAAAATTGGTGAAACCTCTGCAACAAAAATATCTAGAGAGACAAAAATAGAAAGAACTCTTGTTTATTATATAATTGAAAAATTAATTAATAGAGGTTTAATCAGCTTTAATCTTAAAAATAATGTTAAATATTATTCTGCTTCAAATCCTGAAAAAATCTTGGATGAAATCAGAGAAAAAGAAAAATCTTTTCTTAGAATATTGCCTTTTTTAGAGCAAATCAGAAAAGAGACTTATGAAGAAGAGGTTAGAGTTGATATCTACAAAGAAACTGCTGGACTAAAAGCGGTTATGAATGATATGTTTAAACAAGCAAAGGAGTTTCTTGTTTTGGGAGAACAGGGACAAATTCAAAAACATTATCCAGTCATTTATCAACAATATCTTAGAAAATTGAAGGATATGAAAATAAAAGAAAAAGTAATAATTAGGGAGGATTTGAGGGGGAAAATCTGGAAATCAAAAAATTCAGAGTTCAGATATATTTCAAAAGATTTACTAAGCCCAACTACAACTTTAGTTTATGAAGACAAAATACTCATTACTCTCTGGGAAAAGCCAATGTTTAATATTCTTATAACAAGTAAAAAGGTAGCTGATTCTTTTAAATCATATTTTAATCATTTTTGGAAAATAGCGAAAAAGTAAATTATAGGACAGTTTTGAGCTCGAATTTATAAAATTATTCTCTTGCCTCTCTTCTTCCAACAGGGGGATATTTTACAACATATGCTAAAATCATCTGCTCCATAACTTCAAGCCCATTATACAATAATCTCAATGCTTCCTCGGGATTTCCAAGTCTTCTATCAAGTTCTCTAACATCATCAAGAACACCATTTATTTCATCAAGTCTAGAATAATCAACACCCTGCAAGTTTCTTTCAAGAATCCTCTGAGACTCTCTTCTTCCAGGAACAATTCTTCCAGTCCTAAACCATATTAATTTTTTGGGAAATTTAGCAACTCTATCTATAGCATCTTGAACCCTTTCTTCAAAGTCTTCGTAATCTTGCTGAAGATAATCTAAAGAATACAAAGCAGCATTTCTAACACTATGGGGGCCACAAAAATTAAAAGCAGCTGAATGTAAAACACTAAATTTAGGATCATAACCCCTCATATCAGAAACATAATCAGGACCACAAACAACTCTAGCAGTATTTTTTAACCAATTAGTATAATCTTTTGTATAAGACAAAAATCTTCCATCTACTAAAGTTCTTCTATCAATTAAATTAAATTGAGTTTTAACCCGATTATGAGTTAAAGCTCTTGCTAAAATCTGAGACAATCCCTTAACAGTTTTTTTATCACTAACAATTCCCGAATCCATTATCAAAAATCCATCAATATCTGCCTTCCCATAAACAGCATCTCCATTGATAGTAGATCCAAAACATCCAAAACAAACATCAGGAAAATGCCTACTTAATTCTCCAGAAAATTCATTCATAAAACCATTATATTCTTCTTGTCTAGGTCTATATCTCATAGAACCAATATAAAAAATTCATTTTTAAATATTTGTATAAAAACCTAGATAAAAAAGCACGGGGAAGTTGATTAATTAAAATACGTGAATACCCCCAACCCTTATTAAAAACCTAAGAGTTTTAATAATTATAGCAAATAACTTCAATAACCGGATATAATATGGTTATTTGCTAGATAGGAAATGACATTAAAAATATACGGAAATTAATGTTATTTCCTATAAATATTAAATAATTACTGAATCTGCATACTGTCATTAGGAATAAGCTTCCTTAAACTAAATAAATAATAAAGAGGAGCAAGAGGAACAAAAATAATAATAAGTATTAATGAAATTACTGGCCTTTTAAGATTAATTGCTAATAATAAAATAAATATCCAATAAATAAAAGATATAATGCTTCCAAAAATTTTTGCAATTGAAGAATACAATGACAATTTAGCCATATCAGCCAATACATCAGCAGAATTAGCTTTTGGAGCCATAAACATAAATACGGCAAAAGAAACTACAATCAAAATAAAGTAGATTATAGTCAAAATATCATAAAACCCTTTTTCCATATAGATTATAATAAAAAACTCTTTTTAATCTTTTCTGGAGAATCGAACTTAAATATGAAAGCACGGGGGGAGAATCGAACTCCCGAAAATTCGCTCTGCAGGCGAACGCAGTACCATTGTGCCACCCGTGCGCTTAAAATCGTAACATTCTACCATGCTCCGATTGAATAATCCTATTCTAATGAGCAATCCTATATAGGATAGTTTTATTCAAAAAAGTAAGGGAAAGAGAGTATTATAAAGTTTTGGATAATCTTTAATCTAAATCTTTTCTCATTTTAAAGTGCTTAATTATGCCAAACATTGTTGGAACTTCACCAATTACTCTATATCCATACTTTTTATAAAAATTAACTGCTGAATCTCTTGAATTTAAAACTATATACTTTGCTCCTCTTTCTTTAACACTCTTTTCTAACTTTAAAAGAATTTTACTACCTACTCCTTTTCCCTGTTGATTATCATCAACAGCCATATATCTTACTTGCGCTTCATTTTTATTATTAAAATGAGCTCTTCCCACACCCACAATATTAGATTTGTCTAAACACATTACATGAATACTCTGGTTTTCAAGATTATCCTTTTCGCTACCTTTAGGTTGATTCCACTTAGCTCTTAGAATCTTCCATCTTAAATCATAATATTTCTCAAAATCTTTTTTTGTTTTGGGTTCAGCAATTTTCATTTTTCTATAAACTGTCCTGTTTCCATATTCCTATTAACCTTATCCCAAGAATAAACTCTTCCATGCATACTTATGTAAATTCCGTTTTCTAAAATATTTATTGCACCAATTGCAGTTCCAATATTAAACGAGGCATCAGAATTTGAAAATCTTTCAGGTCGCATTGAGCCAGTGATTATAATTGTTTTATTCTTAAGACTACCTAATTTTTTCGCAGTTTCAATCATTGTGTCTGTGCCATGTGTAATTATTATTTTATCAATTTTAGATTTTTTACAAGAATTATATATTTTCTCCCTATCACTTTCAGTTATATCAAGACTATCTTTTTTTAATACACTTAAAATTTCATATTCAAATGAAGGATTTACTTTTTCCAAAATCCGCTTTATCGCTGGTTCTGATATTTCAAAGGCATACCCCTTTGTAGTTTTTGGATAATCTTTATCTATTGTTCCACCAGTCTGAATGAAAAGAATTTTCATATTTTTATTAATAGATGGTTATTTATAAAATTAGGGATAAACAATTACTCATTATTTTCCTCTTAATCTTTTTACAACATCACAGATATTTTCCAATCCAGAAACCCTTTTATATTCTCTTGGTATTGCTCCATAAAAATAATTCCAATATCTAAAAAATGCATTATTTATTGGAGAGCCTAGTTCATCACCAAATTGCTCCTTTGCATCCGAAAATACTTCTTCTCTTTCTTTTAATTTTTGTTTTTGAGAAATAAGACTTTCCTCGCTATCTGCTCTTAATTTATATATATCTTCAAGTCTTTTACGAAATTGGACTATTTTATTTGCTAAGTCAAAATGTTTTTGATAATGTAATAATGCCTCATTTTCTAAAGGACTACCTTTGAAAAAAGCAAAAGCTCCAAGATGTCCTGCTATCATAGCACAGGCTTCTTCTTCCATAGGTATGGGAATTTGTGGTACTTCTCTTCCCATAAAGTATTTTGTAGTAACATGAAAAGCTTCATGTAAAGCATATTCTACTTGTTTAACTCTTCCGAGTCCTAAGAAAGAAGGCGAAGGTTCTACAAAACCATTATTAGAAATGCTTTGTTTTAAAAAATATTCTGCTCCAACTTCTTCTGCTTTTTTAGCATATCCTTTAATTTCAGATTCTGTTCCAACCACAATTGGAAATTCCAATTTAAATCTTGTTTGAGGGTCTAATTTTTGGTCAGGTGTATAAAGAATACCTGAACAATCTAGCTGATTTTTCCAAGAAACAGTAATAACCCATTTAGCTTCATTTGTAGATGGTTCATAAGTTTCTCTATATAATCCTTGATTGTTTAATCCTATCTTTTCAGCAAACACTGAAACAGATTTCATTAATGTTTTATATTCTTCTAATTCCATATTAATTATCTCAAGAAATCTCTTGAGGTTTTCACCTCAAATATATACTAGAATATATGCTTTTTAACCTTTTCTCTTGACTTTATCAAATTTTTTCAATTCTCCTTTATTTTCCAATAATTTTCTCATATTCTTCAAAACAATTCCATTACCACCTGCAACTCTTAGTATTAATATCAAAAAAACAATGTGCCACCACACACTAAAGTGTGTGGTTTGTGACAGGCACT
>CAYHLB010000040.1:0-8260 GCA_964357325.1 Candidatus Woesearchaeota archaeon | reverse complement strand
AGTGCCTGTCACAAACCACACACTTTAGTGTGTGGTGGCACATTGTTTTTTTGATTTTATAATAATCTTTTTAAACCCAGGAGATTAGGGGTTTTTGTCAATAAACTCTCTAAGCAGATAATATGATAACACCCCCATGGAATTTAAATACCTAAACTATCCAGAATTAGGGGCTTTTAAAAAAGCTCAAAAAGATTATATAAAAAACAAAAAAGACTTCTAATGAAAATGAATAATTATGAAATATTAAAAAAAGGGTTTAAGCAGTATTTAGTTGTCCTAAATTTTGCCTCAAAAATTAAAAAAGATATTAAACTCATTGATGTAGGCTCTCAAGATAATAAACTTAAAGAACTTCTTCCTAAAAATGTAACCTATAAATCACTAGATATGGGAGGAAATGCAGATTATACTTGTGATATAAATAAAAAGAAGATTCCAGTAAAGGCTAAAATATTTGATATTACAGTATGTACAGAGACTCTTGAACATGTGCTTTATCCTGACAAGATTATTGAGGAACTTAAAAGAGTGACAAAAGATGATGGATTCTTAATATTATCAATGCCCAACGAATACAATTTTTGGTTGAGATTAAACTTTTTATTTGGAATAAAAAGGGAGATATCAGATGCTAATCTTGAAATTGTAGCAGCTCTTGGTCATATACACAAGCCAAGAGTTAAAGATATAATTAATCTATTCTCAAAACATCTAGAAATAATTGAAGTAATACCTTTCTGGCAATCAACTAGTGCTGTCAGAAGCAATAAAATTAATAACCTCTTTTACTCAATAGATGTAGTAATTAATCTCTTAGCTAAAATACATCCTAGTTTATTTGCAAGATTGGTTGTGGTTATAGGAAAGAAAAAATTAGAAAAATAGAGTTATTGTTTCAATTCTGCTAAAGAGAACTTTGAATAATTCGCCAAGTTATCTGAATTAAGCGAATCGTCAAGAACTTTGTTTTTCGTTCGTAGTTCTTGATAGTCATCAAAAATGCCATTCCTAAGCATTTTTGAGATTTCAAAGGGCTCTACTGAGAATGTCAAAAAACTTTCAGAGGTTTTTTGATCACCTCGAAAATCTTTAGAAGATTTTCTTAGTTTTGCAGTTTTTTTGAATTTTGCAAAATTCTCTAAAAATTTAGCAAGTCAGGAGTAATAACTATTCTCAATCAGAATAAAGAAAACAAATAAAAACCCCTTTATTCTCTATTTTTCATGGATGAGCCAGTAAAAAGAGATATAGTAAAAGAATTAAAAGAAAAAACAAAGTTATTTTTAAAAGATAATTCTAACTTAATATTTTTAGGAATTGTTATCTGTGCTTTTGCCATAAGATTATATTACTTTTCTTTGACAAAAAATCAAACTCTTTGGTGGGATGAAGCAGAGTATTTTTCAAAGGCAAAATCAATTGTTCTAGGAACTCCTGCCTGGATTGCCCCTATCAGAGAAATGATGGTCCCATATTTTTGGAGCATTTTATATGCTATATCGCCAGGAGAACATCTTGCAAGATTTTTTCAAGTGATAATATCAACAATTACAGTTGTCTTTACCTATTTCACAGCTAAACAATTATTTAGTAAAAAAGTAGCCCTTATTTCAACACTTTTCATGGCAGCCTATGGGCTTCATTTATTTTTTACAGCCAGGCTATTAGTTTATGCTTGGGCACCAATGATATATGTTCTAGCAATATTTTTCTTTTTAAGAAGAGATAAAAGTATTAATCTCTATATTTCAACAGCAATAATAGCAATTGGAATTGTCACATATTTTTCAACATCTTTTCTTCTAATCTTCCTTTTTGTTTTCCTTTTAACAGAGGAAAAAATACAATTTTTTAAGAAAAAAAGAAATTACATAGCTCTTTTAATATTTATCTTAGTTTTGCTTCCATTTATTAGCTATTATATGATTAAAATAGGAGTTCCTCTTCCAAGATTTACTCAAGTAGGAGCTTCACTAAGTCATGCTTCAGAGGGAAAAATACTTCCTTTTGCAAATTGGTTTGACTATATTTACATGTTGCCAAGACTTCTTCTCTTTCCATTAACATATATTCTGGCATTTGGATCTCTGCTTCTTTTGTTTAAATTAATTCTAGGATTTGATATTTTTTGGAAAAATGAATCTGAAAAATTAAAAAACTATTATTTTGTACTACTATGGGCTTTTCTTACAATAGCAATTTATTCAGTAATTTATGTAATCGGTGGAGATGTAGTATATGATGCATTTATAATGCCTGCATTTCCAGCAATATTCATGATATGTGCCTTGACTCTAATTTGGCTGTATGATTCCTTTAAAAAATATGAAAAAACAACAGCACTCTTAGTAATAATTTTCTTAATTGGATTTAGTGTTTATGTTCAAATAAAGGGTGGAGATGAAATGATAAGGAGTAAGTTGCATTCTTTTGATGAAGTAAAAGATGCAGGAGAATACATAAAAGAAACAAGCGAAAAGAATGCAATTGTCTATGCCCAAGCTCTTCCTGTTCTAACTTATTATTCTGAAAGAAAAGTTATAAGCATTCCAAGCAATCAATCAGAATTTGAAAAGAATATTTCAGTAATAAAACCTAGATATCTAATGTTGACTCTTTACGAAAGATCCCCTGACTGGGCATACAAATGGCCTATTTTAAATCAGAACATGACAACTTTGGAAAAAACTTACTATTATAATAATGACAGAACCCAAGCATCAACTCAGATATTCTCGTTTAGACCGTAAAAATTCAGTCAGTAACCCTGTCCTGTTTTAACTCGCAGATACACTGCCTGAATTTTTGGAGTGTTAACTACTCCATACGCTCGTGTTTTGAGTTTTGGACACAAGAAAATCTTTTTGATTTTCTGTGCAGAAAATTCTTTCAGAAGAATTTTCTTGCAGACAGAAAAATAAATGTTATGTATCTGCAAACTAAAGTAAGCAGGGTTATAACTTTATTTTTCTGTATCTAAATTTTAACAGCTTCTATTAAAAGCCCATTATATTTGTCTTTTTTAAAATAATTAAAAAAAGTAAGGAAGTAGAGGGGGTAAAATAAAACTCCAAGCAACATTTTTTTATCATATAATTTTTCATTGATTCTAAATGCAAAAGTTGCAAGAGGAGAATCAAATAGAACTATCCTAGTAACCCTTAATCCATATTTTTCCAACATCTGTCTTAATTCTTCTTCTCTATAGCCTTGCCTAACATGGCCAAACTTTTGATGATTTATCTTCCAAGATTCGCTGCTAATCCTTGGAACAGTTATAATTAACCTAGCACCATGATTCATTATTTTTGAAAGGTTTTCAATTACTTTGTAATCTTCAACAATATGTTCTATAACCTCTGAACAAAGAATTAAATCAAATTTTTCACTAATCCTAAGATTAGTCAAATCCCCTTGCATAAAGTTCATATTAGCATTGATTCTCTGGGAAATTCCTCTCGCAACATCTATTTTTTCTTTTTCCAAATCTATTCCAGTAACATGATGTCCATTTTTAGCCATTTCAAATGCATATAATCCAATGCCGCATCCAGCATCAAGAGCCTTGACTTTGCCATTTTTTATAAAATCTCTTATCTGTCTTTCTCTTTCTCTAAGTCCAGTATGTGGCAATCCAATTAATCCAAGTCCAAGAGCAGCAGTTTTGGTTATAAGAGCTTTCTTATTATCTGCAGTGGATATTTCTTTTCCAACAGAATTCTTTAATATTTTGCCAAATGCCATCTTTTTGTTTGTTTTTTTGATTTATAAATATTAATATTATTGAGATTGTATTTAAAAAATTACCCAATAATCACTATACAAGAATATAGCAAAGAATAAAAACTATAAATATTATTTTCATTAATGAAACTATCATTAATTATTCCAGCCTATAATGAAGAAAAGAGAATCTTAATTCCTTTAAACTCTTTTTATGATTTTTTCCACAAAAAATTAGGAAAAGAATTTGAGATAATTGTTGTACCGAATAATTGCAAAGATAATACCTTGGGGGTTGTTAAAGAATTTGCAAAAAATAAAGATAATATTAAAGTCCTCAATATTCCAGGATATTCTGGAAAAGGCGGAGCAGTAATAGAAGGGTTTAGATTAGCAACAGGAGATTTAATTGGATTTGCTGATGCAGATGAAAGCACAAGTGTTCATGAGTTTAATAAACTATACAATAACATTGGTTTTTTTGATGGGATAATCGCATCTAGAAGAATGAAGGGTGCTAAAATCCATCCAAAAAGAACATTTAAACAAGAATTTGGAAGTTTTCTTTTTAATAAATTTACAAACATATTGTTTAATCTAAAATTTAAAGATACCCAATGTGGAGCTAAGTTATTTAAAAAAGAAGTAGTATCTTTTTTAATTAATAATGCAACTCAAAAAGACTGGATGTTTGATGTAGACTTACTTTATCTATGCAAGAAAAAGCATTTTAAAATAAAAGAATACCCTATTTTTTGGTCAGATAGTGAAGGTTCCAAATTAATTCTTAAAGAACAGTTGATAGCTTTACTTAACCTAGTAAAATATAGATTTAAGAGCTAATTCTTAAATGTCCAGAATAAGGAAAGCAGGAAATTTAAGGGAACACTTATTGCGATTCCAGCAAAAGCTGCAATATTTCCACCAAGCAAGCTATCTCCAATAATCCTTAATATAATTATGCCGGTTATTACATTTATTCCCATTGTAATAGAATAAACAGTAAGATATCTTACTAACTGGGATTTAACTTTTCCTTTTGACGAAAATGTTACATGTTTATTCATTGTAAAATTCCATATCATAGAGCATCCGATTCCAAGAATTCTTGACACAATAAATCCTGCATTTAAAATTGAAAAAAATAAATTAAAAAATAAAAGATCTAAAATAGCTGCAACACCGCCAACAAAACAGAAAATTAGAAACCTATGGCGTATTCTCATTATAAAATAAACAAGTCTTTTCTAAATATTGCAAGTGCAAGCAAACACAGAATTATTTGAATAGAAAAAATAAAATAAACAACATCCCTTTCATAAACCTTTTTCTTGAATTTTCCTAAGACAAATATAGATAGATGAGTCATGCCATATATTTTTTCATAAGGAAGATTTAGACTTCCATCTTTTTGAGGTATTCCAAAAGATTGTTTTTTTAAACCTCCCCTTATTTTTAAAATAGTTTCAATAATGTATGGAATAAAAATAAAAACAGCTATTTTTTCAAAATTTCCAACAATTGCCATTCCAGCAATTAAAGCTCCAACAGAATAGGTTAAAATATCTCCTGGAAACACTTTTGCAGGAAATTTATTATAAAAATAAAAACCAATCAATGAACAAACCATGCATAATCCAATTATTGCAAGCCAAGAACTCCCAGTTATATATGCAATAAATGAAATAAAACTTAATATTATTATTCCTTGTCCAGACTCTAATCCATTAAATCCAGCAAGAAAATTATAAGTGGTTGTTGCTCCGGCTATTCCAATTGGAATTAAAATAAATAAGTAAATCCATCCCAGGTTTGTTGCACCTAAAAAAGGAATAGACATAACCGGATTTCCTGCACTTATAACAATAAGTGGAATAGAAGAAAGCAATGCAAGAAATACTCTGAATCTAGAAGACAATCCTCCATGCTTCCAGCCAAGCAAATCATCAGTCAACCCAACAATTCCAAGTATTAAAATAACACAGAGTAATGCAAAAATTTCAATTGTGATACCATCTACATCTAAAAAAACAAATCTTCTTACAGCAATATAAAATAAAACTCCTAAAACAAAAGCCATAACTACAACAATGCCTCCAGAAGAAGCAACATCTTTGGGTTTAGAGAATTTATTCATATCTTCCCATAAAAGTCCAACTTTAGAACATTTTTTTATCCATTTTGGAAGCATAATTAAACACACAATTAAACTGATTATCAAAGGCATAAATAACAATATTTCCATAAAAAAATAAGATATCTCTTCCTTTTAAATCTTACATAAATCAAATAAGTAAAATAATTAAACTCATTTTTTCTTTAAGATGCATGAAACTTTCAATCCTAATAACTGCTTTTAAAGAAGAAAAGACAATAGGAAAAGCAATAGATTCATTTCTAAATCAGGATATAAAAGAAGACTATGAACTTATTGTAATGGCTCCAGACAAAGAGACATTAAATGAATCAAAAAAATACTTGCTTAAAACTAAAAAACTAAAACTTGTAAAAGACCCTGGAAAAGGTAAATCCTATGCAATAAATAAACTATTGCCTAAAATAAAATCTGAAATAATAATTCTTACAGATGGAGATGTATTTGTTTCTGAAAACTCAGTAAATGGGATTCTTGAAAAATTTAAAAATCCCGAAATAGGGTGTGTCACTGGAAGACCATTTCCACAAGAAGATAGGTCGACAAAATATGGATATTGGGCAAATTTTTTATTTGATTCAGCCCATAAAATGAGGGCTAAATTAAAATCAGAAAATAAATTTCTAGAATGCTCGGGTTATTTATGGGCATTTAGAAATAAAGTCATTAAAGAATTTCCATTAGATGTTGCAGAAGATACAATTGTTCCATACTTGTTTTCAGAAAAAGGTTATAAAATAGACTACGCAGAAAAGGCACTCGTTCATATTAAGAATACTGATAATTGGAAAGACTGGCTTTCTCAAAAAACAAGAACAAGTAAAGCACATGAAAAATTAGATAAATATGTTGATACTAAAAAATTTCCAAAAGGCAAGAGTTTTTTAAATGAAGCAAAAGGCGTCTTCTCATTATTTGCCTATCCAAGAACGCCAATTCAGTTTTTTTGGTCTATAGAACTTTTTTTAGCAAGGTTTTATATGTGGTTAATAGTTTTTAATGACGCCCATATTAAGAAAAAATATTATCAAGATGGTTGGGATAGGATTGAAAGCACAAAATAATTACAATACTTCTCTCCAAAAATTAAGCATATCCTCAAGGGTTTTTTCAAGGGGAATTTCCTGTTTCCAATCAACTTCTTTTTTAAATCTAGAAGTGTCTCCATAAATAACTGGTTCATCAGTAGTTCTGATTAATTTAGTATCTCTAAAAACTTCAAATTCAAAACTAACTAATTTCCTCAATCGTTCAACAATCTCTTCCATGCTATAGGCAGCTTCCCCACCAAGATTATAGGTTTGTCCAAAAGTTGCATAATCTAATGTTAAGTAAAATGCACGAATTAAATCTCTTACATCTGTAATAGACCTCTTAGTTCCAAGATTGCCAACAATTAATCTCTTTTCAGGATTAACTCCTTTTTCAATTTCAACTAATCTTTTTGTAAAATCTGCGCAAACATCATTTACTTTTCTTGGTCCTGTTGTATTGAATATTCTTAAAGTAATGGATTTTAATCCAAAATCTTCATAATATTGATAAGCTAGCATCTCTTGAGCTACTTTTGAAACTCCGTATGGATGAAGAGGCCTTAGTGAATGGTCCTCTTTAATTGGGACTTCTTCAGGTTTTACAAAACCATATTCAGCACTGCTCCCTGCATTTAAAATCCTGCAGTTAAGATTAAATTTCTTAACAGCTTCAAAAACATTTACAGTTCCAAGAACATTTGTTTGAACAGTATACTGCGGGTCATCCCAAGAAACAGTAGGATAGCTCTGAGCAGCTAAATGAAAGACTTTATCTGGCAAAAATCTCCTCATAATTTGATAAACTTTATCCTTATCTCGGACATCACACTCAACATATTCAACTCTCCTATCTAACCCTCTAATATCAGTTGTTGGAACATAATCTGTAGCAAGAACACTTTCTCCTTTATCAGCTAGAAAATTCGCTAAATGAACTCCCATAAATCCCCCACTCCCAGTTATCCAAGATTTCATTTTTTACTCCTTAATTCTTCTTTTTTCATAGTTAAGGGCAAGATATTTTTTCTTTTAAAGATTATGTATGTAGATTATATATTTCAAAATAAAACCCTATAGTAAGATAATTAAACCCTCTTTTTCTTAAAAATTAATGATTTCAATTTTAATCACTTCCTACAAAGAACCTGAAACAATTGCAAGGGCAATTCAAGCAATGTTAAATCAGAATCTTAAAGATTTTGAGATAATTGTTTCAGCACCTGATAATGAAACCCTTAATGTTGCTAGGCAATATCCAGAAGTTAAAATAATAAAGGACCTGGGAAAGGGAAAACCAGCAGCTTTAAACAAATTATTTAAAATAGCAAAAGGAGATATTCTTGTT
>CAYHLB010000039.1:0-8534 GCA_964357325.1 Candidatus Woesearchaeota archaeon | reverse complement strand
ATTAATAGCATAATGCCCCATGCTATCATTGCACCCTATGCTCCACCTATAGGTTCCATCTGGCAAATTCAAATTAAAAGTATTTTCTATATTATTTGAAGGAGAAATGCTTGTTTGATTTAATGCAAATACTCCTGTAAAATCTCCCCCTAGCTCGCAAGATCCTAAATCCAAGTCGCTTGGAATATATCTAAAGGTTATGTCCTGTGTGTTTAAATAGATACCAATTGGAGAATTTAATATTACTGTTGGAGAACCAACAAGTATTGAGAATGAAGAATTTTTCATTGCAATATTTCCTAGACTGTCATTTGCATAAATATTAAGAATGTGGGTTCCGTCATTGCTTATATTAAAGGTTGTATTTTGACAACTTGCTAAAGAGAGATTATTACTATTGTCTAGGTTATACCAGCATGAATCAAGATGTTCATCTGTGGCAGAATAGATTAAAGGCAAACTAATATTATAACCATAGGAACCTCCTTCTTGTGGAGAGATTAAATTTATTATTGGAGGAAGAATATCAAGAGTTATGTTTAACCATCTTGTTATTGCTAAAAGTGAATGATTTTCATCCCCTAATGAAATAGCAGTGAGGTTATAATAACCTGAGCTTCTATTGGGAGAAATTGCTAAACCATTGGTGCTAGTTATATCTAATCCCTCTTTATATAATTTAACTGTTCCATACAAGCTTGTTGCTGTGAGGGTATATTGTTGAGGATAATCAATTGTCAAATTGTTTTCAATTCCATTTAAATATAATTTTATATCTCCCTGAGTTTTATTAATTAGATAATATTCTTGAGAGGAACTCGAGGAATAATTCTGATTTCCTAGGGAAGTGCAGTTGATATTATAACTTCCAGCTGCTCTTACAATGTCTAATCCTTTTTCACTTGATTTATCAATTCCATTGATATATAGGACATTTTGAAGTCCTGCTGAATTAGAACAGGAAAAATTTGAAACTGTTCCATAGATGATAGAAGAGATTGGAGTTGTTGAAATATTTGTTATTGTTGATGCTTGATTAATTATAAAATTTGAAATATTTTCAGAATAGGTATAGTTTTGTGAACTAGATAGTGAACAGTTAAAGGCGTATGTTCCTGCTCCTAAAATTAGTGAAGAACCTGAGGTTATTGCATTTCCATTTAGTTTTAATATCGGAGTTCCAACTCCTGAAACTAGAGAACAAGTTGGAGTTATTGAATCTCCATATGTTTGTGGGGAGGTTTTTTCAAACACAAGCGAGGTTTGAGAATTTGCTTGATTAACGGTCAATGTTCCTTGGGAAAGTCCTGCTGAATAATTTTGGGTTTCTGAAATGTTGCATTTGATGTTATGGGGACTGGTTGACAGAGTTGTTGTTATGGGATTTGAAACTGCTATATTATCAATAAATAAATTTGGATTTCCATCTAGTGCAAAGCAATTAAAGGTTGCAGATGTTCCATAGATTATGCTAACCCATCCAACTGAACTTGTTAAAGTCAAAGTATTATCTCCCTTACTAATAGTATAGAATCTTGTTTCAGAATTATTGAAGTTCCCATAGCTATCATTAGCATACCATTTATAGGAATAGGTTCCAACAGCTAGATTAGTTCTATTAAACATATAAACATTGGAGATATTTTGGATATTTCCTTGAGTATAATTTGTTCCATTAAATTCTATCCATACTCTATTAATTGCACTATCATCTAAAACACTTACATTAAATCTGTAGACTCCATTAGCAGAATAAAGAGAATTATTTGTAGGATTTTCAATATAATTTGAAAAACTTGGAGGAGTATTGTCTAAGATATTATAATTAACACTAACATTATATAATTTAGGAGTCATACTTGTATCTTGAGTTGTAAAATTAACAGTATATTGAAAATACCTTCCAGTTAGATTAATATCATTCAAACTAACGAATTGCCAATTCCCATCTGAACAATCAGAGAGAGAACAGTTTCTAACTTGAAATGTTAAATTTGTTTTATAAAGAACAGAAGTCATTCCTCTTGCAGCTCCATTCCCGCCATTATAAGAATCATTTACTTGTGTCCAGCTAACTCCCCCATTGCTTGATTTATAAACTACTCCTGCAGATGCTCCTGTAATTGTATAGAGATATCCATTATCATCGGATATGCCTGTCAGCAAACCAAGGTTAGAAAATGTATTATTAATATTTATCCAGCTAATTCCATTATTAGTTGATTTCCAGATTTCTTTATTTGAATTAGTCATAATATAAAGATTTCCAGAACTATCTGAAAACATATCTTGTGTATCAGTGGTTCTCCCATAGCTTGAGTTTTTTAATGTCCAACTAACTCCTTGATTTGATGAAGAATAAATCCTTCCTTGAGCATCAACGGCATATAAAACACTACCATTCCAAGTCATTCCTCTGGCAGCTCCATTCCCGCCATTATAAGAATCATTTACTTGTGTCCAGCTAACTCCCCCATTGCTTGATTTATAAACTACTCCTGCAGATGCTCCTGTAATTGTATAGAGATATCCATTATCATCGGATATGCCTGTCAGCAAACCAAGGTTAGAAAATGTATTATTAATATTTATCCAGCTAATTCCATTATTAGTTGATTTCCAGATTTCTTTATTTGAATTAGTCATAATATAAAGATTTCCAGAACTATCTGAAAACATATCTTGTGTATCAGTGGTTCTCCCATAGCTTGAGTTTTTTAATGTCCAACTAACTCCTTGATTTGATGAAGAATAAATCCTTCCTTGAGCATTAACGGAGTATAAATATTCAATTGAAGGTAAACTCGATGAATAGCTAACATTATTCCATCTTGCGATATTTCCTGCATTGAATATTCTGGAAGTATAGTTTCCATTTAATCTTGAAGAATTTAATTGCATAAATCCAGAAGAGTTATAAAAGGTCCAGTTGTAAACTCCTGAAAAATCTCCTTGAACCTTGTCTTCAAAAAGACTTGCATTTACAAAAACCAGACTTAAAATTAATAAAATTAGGATAAAAATACTGAATAAAATTCTATCTCCCCTTTCCATATTCTAATTAGGATTCTTTGATTTTTAAAGTTTGTTAATATGAATGATTTGCTAGGTTATAATGGAGAATAAAAATAATTATAAACCCCATAATATGTGATATATTATGACATTTAGAAATAGCTTAAAAAAATTAGGGCTTGCAGGAATTCTTGCTGCTGGAATTTTTGGAAATGAAGCAAGTGCACAATATCCTGTTGTTATTTATGGCCCTGTTCCTAATCCTCCTGTAATTAGAAGGTCTTTGGTAATTGTTGGACCTCAAGTGATTGTTAGACCTCCTGAAAGAATTATGATTGTGGATCCTATTTTTTATCCTCCTGTTGCAGCTCCCAGAGTTGAATCTATTTGTTTTGATTTACCAAGCCTTGAACCTGGAAATTATACAACAATTATTGAAAGAAGAGAAGGTGTTTGCGATGTATTGGATAAAAGTTGGAACTTTTCAATGAATCTTGTTACTCCTGGAAGAATATTTCCTAATTCAAAACAAAATCTTTCATGGGAGATAAATACTCCAGGACATTATGAAATATTTATCAGTGGTGCTGGCAAAAGAAGAAGACTTGGTTGTGGTGATTTTAATCAAGGAGATAAAATCCAATTTTACAAAACATCTGAACCTTTTACTGAAAATCATGTTATAAAACCTCATCCATATAAGGATGACTCTTTTTTAATCAAAAAAGAGCCTAGGGAAACTTTTAGGTCTAGCATAAGAGTAATTAATCCAGATGGAAGTTCTTATTTTAGTATTACTAAAACAGATGGATCTGGAAATGTGTTAAAAAGATATCATGAACATTCTGATAATGCTATAAGATTTGAAAGAAATCCAGCTGCTCCTCTTCCCTATTCTACAACTCCTTGGATAAGACATTCTGATGGAACATTGGAATTAGGAAGACCTTAATTTCTGCTAATTAGAAAAATATTTAAAGTATATATTATAACATATATTATGAAAAAGGTGGTATTGATTACTATGTTTTTTATTTTGTCTATATTTTTATTTGGAAATAGCTTTGTTTTTGCAGAGAATAATTCTAGTATGATTGTGGAGGTTGATTTAATTGGATTTAACTCTAGTTCAAGTGATGAAATTGGAATTGAAGTTCCTGATTCTTTGGATTTAGGAGAATTAAGCAAAAGCAATCTGGTTTCTGATGAAGTTGGACTTTATATTAATAATACTGGAACTAAAGATATAAGGGTTACGCCTATGTTAATTGATAGTGATGAAGAAATTTTCAAGTGGTTGTTCTTTAGAACTCAAAAAACAGATAAAGAAGGTATTATGAATATTACATATAAAATAGGGGATTATTATTTAGACATTAATAAGCCTACGACAGGAAAAACTTTTAGAGCAGGACATTGTTATCTTCAACTTAATTTAACTGATTTTTCTGGAAGAATTGTTGATGATATTAATAATTACAGAGCTGAAATTGTTTTTTTAGCTACTGCTAGATAATATTAATATGAAATTTATTTGTATCATCTTTATTGTGATGTTTTTTCTTCCTTTAATTGATGCAGTTAAATTAGGAGTTAGTAATTCTAAACTTGATTTTAATATGAGTGTCAATGAAGAAAATTGCAGAAGAATTGGAATTGGGACAGATTATATTGGTTCAATTGTTGGAGAATTAAAATTTGCAAAAAATAATTTAATTAATAATAAAATTTCTGATTATGGGCTTGATTCAGATTATTTTAAAATAACCTCTAGATATGAAAAAGAAATTATTTTTGAAAAACCTGGAAATAAAGAGGCAAATATTTGTTTTGTTGGAAAGAATCCTGGTAATTATCAAGGATTAATGATTTATAGAACAAAAAACAATAATGCTGCAATTGGAATAATAATTAATGTAAGTATTAAGAATGAAAAATATGATAATATCAAAACTGGGCTTTTATTAACTCCGAGCATATTATTGAGTTTTTTGCTTTTAATCCTATTGATAAAAAAACTTAATTAAAAATTCTGCTGAATAATCTTTTAAAAAATCCTGGTTGTTCAAATGTCTCTGAAGGAATAACTTTGTAGGTTATTTGAGGTTTTTCTCTTAAAATAGGTGCTTTTTGAGCTAGTTGCTCATTGGCTAGTTCTATTGCTTTTTCAACAGATATTCTTGAATATCCTTGGCCCATTAGAGAAAATTTTAGCGAGTCAATGGTATAACCTTTTGCAATGTTTCTTTTAACATAGTCTGCTATCTGCTGAATATGGTCTTCTGGTCTGTACATGTTAAAAACAGCTTTTTATCAGATAAAAAGATTTCTGTGGTAGATAATATGTTCTATGGTATGTCTAGAAATATTTTTATAGTTAATTCTTTTGTTTAAATCAAGAAAGATGGTGAATATTGAATTTTTAACAAACATTATTGGAGGTCTTTCTCCTGATTTAATGACTTTATTTGAGATAGGGATTATTATAATACTTGCAACAATTTTTGCTTTTTTAATAAAAGCATTAAAACAGCCTATAATTCCTGGATATATAATTGCTGGAATCATAGTTGGGCCTTTGTTCTTAGGATTAATTAAAAATGAAAGCTTGATTACCTCGCTTTCTGAAATAGGTGTTGCATTCTTGATATTTACTGCTGGGCTTGAAATCAAATTCAAAAAATTAAAAGAAGTTGGAAAAACAACAGCAATTGCAGGAATACTTCAAGTAATTATAACTTTTGCAATTGCTTTTCTTGTTTCAGTATTATTTGGGTTAAATAACTCTTCTGCAACCTATGTTGGGCTAATCATTGCATTCAGCAGTACAATGATTGTGTTTAAAATTCTAAGTGATAGAAGGGAGATAAATAGTTTGCATGGAAGGATAATAATAGGAATATTATTGATACAGGATGTTATTGCAATAGTTGCTTTGTTGATATTGTCAAGTGATTTTTCAGTCTATAGTCTGCTAACTGTTTTTGCAAAGGGAGCTTTATTTGCAATTGTAGCTTTGGTTTTATCAAAACTGATTAATCCGGTTTTGAAAATCTCTGCAAAGAGCCATGAACTCTTGTTACTTGTTTCTATTTCATTTTTATTCCTTTTTATAATCGGTTCGCTTTTAGGAGGATTTTCTTTAATAATTGGTGCTTTTCTTGCAGGAGTTGCCCTTGCAAATTCAAACTATAAAACTGAGATAGAGGGAAAAGTTACTCCTTTGAGGGAATTTTTTGCAGTGATATTCTTTGTTGCACTTGGTATGCAATTAAAACTCATAACCCTTAATTTTGTTTATTTGTTTTTAGCATTATTTGTCCTTGTTATTGTTGTTAAGCCTTTAATAATAATGTTTTTAGTGAGAGGGCTTGGATATAAGAAAAGCACTTCTTTTTTTACTGGAAGCTCTCTTGCTCAAACAAGTGAATTTTCATTAATACTTGCTACAATGGGTCTTGCATTGCATCAAATAAGTGATGGGTTGTTTAGTATGTTGGTTTTGCTTACTATTTTAACAATGTCATTAACCACTTATTTCATACATCATGAAAAGAAACTTTTAAAAATATTTGGGGGGGTATTAAACATCCTTCATAAATTAGGATATAGTGAGGAGGAATTAGAATACCATGAGTATGATGGAAAAAAGGTAATAATTGTTGGATGTCATAGGATGGGAAGTTTATTTGTGAAGGAATTTGAAAAAAATAAAAAAGAAATTTTTGTTGTAGATTATAATCCTGAAATAATAAAGTCACTCATAGAAAAAAGAGTTCCTTGCATATATGGGGACTTTGGAAATGAAGAAGTTTTTGAAAAAATAAATATGAAAAAGGCAGCAATATTAATCAGTACAATTCCGGATTTAGATGATAATCTTGTACTTGTGAGAAAGGCAAGAAGACAGAATAGAAATCTATTGATATTTATTGTGGCAGATAAAATAAGTGAAGCATTAGAATTATACAATGCAGGTGCTGATTATGTTATTCTTCCACAGGTAATTGGTGGGCAAAAGGTTTCTGAAATAATGAAGAAACTTCAAGGAAATAAGGAGGAATTAACAAAATTAAAAAAAGACCAGATTAAATATTTGAATTCAATACATAAGATATTATATTAGTCTTAAGAAAATTCAATCACTTGACTTTTATTTTTTTCATAAAGATTCTTTGCTTGTTGCAATTTTTCTTCAGAAATTGTGTAAATTGTTAGGATTTTTTCTCCTTTCTCTATAATATCTCCTTTTCTTTTATGAATGTATATTCCTGCTGCCTGGTCTTCTGGACAACCGGCAAATCTTGTTATTTTATTAATCATCTTATTATCAAGATGTTTTATTTTGGATTTTTTTTCAGATTTTATTGAATATTCAAATTTTGGATTCTGAAAGTGATTTAAATGTCCTTCTTGAATCTCTATTATTTCTTTGAATTTTTTAAATGCTTTTCCTGAATTTAAAATTTCTTGGGCCATTTGTTTTCCTTTTCCTTTTTTTGCCTTGCCAACTAGTTCTAAAATTACTCCTGCTAAATAAACTGATCTTTCCTCTAAATCTTTTGGAGAATTTTCTCTTTTTAATACATTTATTACATCTTTTATTTCAAGAATCGGACCAACTCCGTTTCCAATTGGTTCACTTCCATCTGTTAAAACAACAGCCATTTTTAATCCAAATAGTTTTCCAAGAGTCATGAATTTTTCTTTTAAATGCTGGGCTTGTTTTTTAGAAACTTTTGCTGATTTTCCGCAGGGAATGTCAATTAAAACATATTTGCTTCCGACTGATATTTTTTTAGATAAAATACTTGCCAATAGCTGCGGTGTTGAATCTATATTAACTAATCTTTCTATTTTTATTATCTTGTCGTCAACAGGAGCAAGTCCAAGAGCTCCTCCCCAAACAAGACAGGCATTTGTTTTTTTAATTATTTTTTTAATTTCTTCAATTGAAAATTCCACTCTTGCAATTGTTTCAATTGCATCTGCTGTTCCTGCAGCACTTGTTATTGCTCTTGAAGAAGTTTTCGGCATTATAAGCCCTGTTGCAGCACAGATTGAAACAACGATTGGAGTTGTTCTATTTCCCGCTATTCCTCCGATACAATGCTTATCAACAATTTTACCCTTTAGACTTATTCTATTTCCACTTTCCACCATTGCTTTTATTAGATATTTTGTTTCATTCAAAGACATGCCTTTTGTATAAACTGCTGAAATAAAAAATGCAACTTCTACTTCAGTTAATGCATTATCTGCAATGTCCATTATTATTTCTTTTATTTCCTCTTTTTCCAATCTTTCGCCTTTTAATTTTTTCTTAATCAGAGAAATGCTCCTCGGATGCTCTGCTAATTGAACATCAACAATTTCTTTATCTTTTAGTGCAAGTGTTTCTAATATCTCTTCAGAGACTGCAATTTCATTTGGATGAATTATCCCAGAAACAGTATCTACAATGGAAATAATTTTTATCTTTCTATGATTTGTTATTGAAACCCTATTTCCAACATGAA
>CAYHLB010000038.1:0-8539 GCA_964357325.1 Candidatus Woesearchaeota archaeon | reverse complement strand
TACATCTTCACTTTCTCTGGTTCTTATTTCAATGGATTCTATTCCCAAGTTTTGAGATATTTGCTTTATTGTTTCTTTGTCTACTCCTGGACTTGCTGTAAGTCCTAGAACTTTTGGATTTTTTGATTGTTCTTTATATTTTTGTGCAACATAGGTGTAGGCATAGTTCTTAAGGCATTTGTGGCATTCATCTTCAATTAATAATGAAACATCTTCTAGATTATATAGATTGTTTTTTAAATCATTACCTATACATTGGGGTGTTGAGAAAATTATGTCTGAATTTTGCCAAAGCTCTTGCCTTTCTTTTGCATTTATTTTACCTGTGAAGAGAGTGAGTTCTGCAAATAATTCTGGAAGATTTTTTTTAAAATAAGCTAGGTGCTGTTCTGCTAAGGGTCTTGTTGGTGCTAGAAAAAGTGTTTTGGATGCAGGATGTTTTTTTTGAGTATAAATTGAAAGCATTAATGCAATTAATGTTTTTCCAATTCCTGTTGGAAGAACAACAAGGCAACTTTTATCTCTACAATTTTCATAGATTTCTTGCTGGTATTTTCTAGGTTTAATGTTTTTAAGAACTTTGTCTGGCATTTTTTTATTAGCTTTAATGGGTTATTAAAGGTATTTTGTAACGTTTAAGTAAGGATTATCTTCTGATGTTAATCAGTTAAACTTTTAATTCTTGTAAATAGAGATTATTATTAATAGTAAATATCATTTAAATGCTCCTCATGCTCGCATTTTAAGCTTTGATAGGTTTGAGAGAGTAACAATAAGCAAGCTCTTTTATTGAGTAATATTGAATTATTTATACTAAAACCAGTATTAAAGAGATTATAAAAATAATCGCTAGTATTAGCCAGTTAATAAAACTTCCAAAAAATATTTTATTTCCATCTAAATTTCCAAAAGGAATTAGATTCCAGAATCCATAAAATATGGAGAATCTTGCAAGTTCATTGTAGTTAAATTGAGTAGCTATTATAGCTAGAATGAAGAGGGCATAGAATCCAAATGAAGCTGTCATTGCAGGGTCTGATTCATTTATCTCCATTTTTCTATAATGGCCTCTTTTTCTTAGAATTCTTGTTTCAGGTATGTTTTTCATTTCAAATTGCAGTAGGGTTAGTGGTTTTAGAAATCCCCAGGAGAGAATTGTGATGATTAATGGGAGCATTAGGCCTATTGGAAATGGTTTTTTATAATGTGCTTGCTTTTGCCAACCATATTGCTGAAATTCAAAAATTTTATGTTCAATTTTTATATTATAATATTTTGAGAAATATTTCTTTGTTACAATATTCGTCAAGAGGACTACTATTGGAACTAGAAGTAGTCTGAGGCTTAGGACATTGGAATTTGGGAAGAATACAATAAACTCAAAAATAACTATGGCTATTATTATCCAAATCAACTCTTTTTTCTCTATCATCTATAATTAAATTATTTATTTTATATAAAGTTATTGGAAGAGTGGTTTTTATTGACTTTATATGTTATTTTGATTATTGTTTTGCTTAACAGAAAAGTATTTAAAGAATGTACTATATTTTTTCTTTATATAAAAACAAAAACTGTGGGTTTTTGTTTTAGGATTAATAAAATCCTAAACAAACCTACAAGGATTTTATAATGCTAAGAGTAAAAAAGGTAACAAGTGTGATTGGAAAAAAGGTTTATACTGATACTGGAGATTTCTTTGGAGAAATTGAAGAATGCAATCTAGTTGAGAATAAAATAGATGGATGGAGAATTAGGATAGCTAGTTCTATGGGTAATTTTCTCGGAGGCGCAAGAGGTGTTATAATTCCACACCAGTTTGTTAGAGCTGTTGGAGATATAATTATAATAAGCAGAGCCAATCTTCCTTTGGAAGAAATGGAGAATCCAGAACAAACAGTTGATTTATCTGGAGATGATGCTGGAAGAAACTCTATGATGTAAGGATGGCTGACCCCTTTTTTATTACCCCGATTTTTACTGATTATTTACTGCCCTTTGCTCTTGTGTTTACCTTACTATTTGCCATACTTCAGAAAACAAAACTACTCGGAGATGAAAAGAAACAGGTTGATGTTATTATTAGTTTAGTGATTGGATTGGTTTTAATAGCTACACCTTTTGCACGAGATATTGTTGTTAGTTTAATGCCATTTTTAGCTGTTTGGGCTGTTATTTTGCTTGTATTTATGCTGTTGTATGGATTTGTGGGGGGGAAAAAAGATGGGGATGTTTTGGGAAAATGGTGGAAATATGCTTTTTATGCTTTGCTTGCAATATCCTTAGTTGTATTTTTATTAATGGTTACTGGTTATTGGAATTTATTATTGGATTTTATATTTAGTGGAAATTCAGGAACTTCTTTATGGGTTAATGGGCTTTTAATTGCAATTATTATTGGAGCAATTGTTGCAGTTATAAAGGGAGATGTTGGAAGTAAATAGAAATATATTTAAATGGAGCTTTCTTTTTTATAAAAAGAAATTCAGAAGTTTTTAACTTCTGACCCTTCAAAAATTATGAAGGCTTGGGAAAGAAAAACTTAATAAAACTAAAAAAGAGGAAAATAAAATGGCAATGTGGACAATAACAACAATTCTTAATCAATGGGCTGACTTTGGGATATTTGCATATGCACTTCCTTTTTTAATGATTTTTGCAATGGTGTTTGGTATTTTAAATAAAACCCATCTTTTAGGAGATAATAAAGGAGTTCAGGCAACAATTGCTTTGGCAATGGGACTTCTTGCCTTGCAGTTTGATTATGTTACAAATTTTTATGCTACTATTTTTCCTTATGCTGGAATCGGTATTTCAGTATTATTAGTTGCTTTAATTTTAATGGGATTAATTTATAGTGAATCTACAAAAGGATGGTTAGATAAGGTTTGGTTTGGAATTGGGGTTGTTATATTTTTAGTTGTATTATTTACTTCTTTATCTAGTTTTTCATGGATGGGTGGAATGGGGCTTAGTGTTAGCCAAGCTTGGCCTGCTATTCTTGCTGGAATGATTTTACTTGGACTCATGGCATTAATAATCTATGGTGGGGGAAGAGGAAAATCTAATTAGGAGTTTAAAATGCCACTTAATATTACTGGAATTTATTTTTTCATGCCTGTTTTTAGTTTTTTATTTGTGTTTGTAGTTGTATATGCAATTCTTGCTAAGACAAAGGTTCTTGGAGAGCAGAAAGTTAATTTAATTGTTAGTTTTGTAATGGCAATTATTTTTATGAATTTTTCATCAATGCAATTGTATGTTGAAACAATGCTGCCTTGGTTTGTTGTTTTTGTTATTTGCTTATTTTTAGTGCTTATTATAATGGCATTTTCAACAAAAGATGTTGGAAAAATGATGACTCCTGCTTTTGCTTGGGTAATGGTTGCAATCTTAGTTGTTATTTTTTTAATATCTGCTATTAAAGTTTTTAATCCTGTGTTTCATCCTGAATATGGATTAACTTCTGGAGGCTCTCCTCAAATAATCTCTCAAATAAGAGGTGTTTTTGATAATTCTACAAGTGGTAGTGTGTTATTGTTGATTGTTGCTGCAGTTGTTACATGGGTGTTGGTGAGAAAGGGAAAGAGTTAGAGATTAATTATAGATTTTGTTAATGATAAAATTATTTTAAATGCTCACAGGCTCGTATTTTTAAATTTTGGATAAGTAATGGAATAGAAGTAGATTAGCTATTATTGATGTAAGGGTAGTTTTAGTCTTTTTTAGCAATTGAAATTAAAGCAGGAACTTTTATTTCAAATCCATTTTTTCCTAAGTTTTTTATATTTATTCCTGGAATGTTTAAAGACTTGATATAATTGTTTAGTTTTTCATATTTTGTTTTGTCTCCTTTGAAATCTATTTCAAACCATTTTTTTGTTGAAAGAGTGTAGTTTATGTTTGTGTTTATAAATTTAATTTGAGAAAATCCTGCTTCTTTTAAGTTATTTGCGAGTTCTTCTTTTGTCGCAAAATATCTATTCTTTGTTAGTTCATCAAATTCTGCTATTTCATCTTTTTTTCTTATGAGTTCATTAAATGCCTTTTGATGGGTTTTATCTAGTTTAACTGTCCAATTTATGAAATATCCTTGGTTTTTTAATACTCTAAATATTTCTTTGTAAAGTTCTATTTGCTTGTTTTTTGTAATTTCATGGATTCCATTTCTAATAAATATTTTATTAAAGAAATTATCTAAAAATGGCATTTTTAATGATGATGAAACAAAGAATTTTGCTTTTACTATGTTCTTTTTTGCTTCATTAATTTGAGCTTCAAATTTGTCTAGAACATAAAGATTAATATTATTTATTTTTGATAATTCTTTTGCAATTGCTCCATTTCCTGCCATTGCATCAAGTATGTTTTCATTTTTGTTTATTTTTACTAGGCTTATGAATTTATGGATATCTTGCTCTGTGAAGTTATGAAGATTTTGACAATCTCTTTTTAATTCAGAATATGGAGTTTTCATATTTTAATTAGAAGAATTAATATTATAAATTTATCTCAAAAAGTTTTCAAAACCATCTTTTGACTTTGATGGTTTTTCTCTTGTTTCTCTGGGCTCTTTTTGTTCCCCAGGTTCAGGAGCTGAATTTTTTGGAGTTTGTTGATGGGTTGAGGGATGATGGATTGACTCTGAAATATCTCTTAGTTCTCTTATGCTGTCTGTAAGAGGGTCTACTATTTTTGAGAAAGTATTCTGGGTGCTTTGCATTTCTCTTGCAATGGAATGTATGTCATTGCCATATTCTCCTATTTTTCTTAGAATTGCTATTTGAAGTTCAGAGATTGTATTTTCTACTTTTTCAAGCCTTTGATTGATTCTTTCTATTTGAATTGAAGAATCTTCTTTGAATCTAGTGAAGGAGGATATTTGTTTTTTTAGAGATTCGTTTTTTTCTTCAATTGCTTGTTCAACCATTTCATTTATTGTTTCAATGTCAAATTGCTGAGGGGGCTGGTATTCTTGGTAACTTGATTGAGGTTGGTAATCTGGATAATATTCTTGCATTGGAGATTGTGATTGCATTTCAGAATATTCTTCTGGCAAGGGCACTGGAGCACTATCTCCTTGGAAAGCAGATTTAGACATGCCTTGGTCATAGGTTTGTTCTTGGTTTTCCATTTTTTGATTATCATTCAGTGCGTATTTTATTTTTGATTGAGAGAGAGATTCTTCAATTTCTCTTGGAGGAACTCCTTCTTGTCTTAGTGATTGAACTATCTGGTTTTCAGAAAGTCCTTGTTCTCTCATCTGCATCACTCTTTCTAGTGTAGCCATATTAATCAGTTGTCTTTGTTTTTTATACCTTTGTTTTCTTTAACAAGGTTATTTAATTCCTGAGCAAGGGCTTTTTTTAAATCATTTATTCTAACAAACTCCACTGGCTGAAATATTTTAAATTGCCTTTCTAATATAGTTACTTCTTCTTTTCTTGCAAAATTCTCCATTTCATAGATTATTCTTTTATTTAGTTGTTTTATGGATTTAATTTCATTTTCTAAATCACTTATTTTTTTTCTAAATTCCAAGTCTTTTTTTTCAAAATCTTCTTTTGAATAAATAAGATTATTTCCTATTAAAAGGACCCTGTCTTTTAGAAGCCTTTGTTTTTCCTCTAGTTCATTTAGTCTTGTTCCAAATTCCTGAAGTAATGCACTAATTGTTGTTACAGATTCATCCACTTTTTCACCTTTTTGTATATTTAATAAAAGAGATAGGAGATTAAAAATGTTGTGTTGTTACGCTTATTTGGACACATAAATTTTAATAATATGTTTTTCATATTATTTTGATAAAAGATGATATTTACATTAAATGACCCATTGTATAAAACAGTTGTAAAAAGGGAAGAGGGAAATGAAGTTATGTATATAAACTTCCTTGGAGATTATTCTGTTCCAAATGTCTCTGAATCAGGAGATATTATGGACAGGTTGATTGATTTTTTAATACTTTATCCAAGTGTTTCAGGACTTGTTTTAGTTCAGCAGAGGAACTATAGTTATGGTTCTGCTGAGACTTTCATGCTTAAAGAAATTGCAAATCTTTATATTTATCTTACAAAACAGGAGAATATTCTTTCTCCTGGAAAAATTTCAATAATGAATACAGGTTATCAGGACCAAAGAGTAGGAGATGTTAGTTATTTATTAAGGCTTTTAAGAAGAGATCCTGTTGCTTGTTTATTTGAGCTTGATAGATTTATAAAAAATGAAAAAATAAATATTGAGAATACTCCTGAAGAAGTTAGACTTGATCAGATTACTTATGTCAGGTTACTTGAAAAGTTTAGAAATCTTCTTAAGAATACGCAATTAATAAAAGAATTGGAGAATTATTTTGGAGATTATATTTTTGGACAAAGGGAAATTTATTATAGGATATTTAGGCCGGATATTGTTCCTAATTTTGCTTTTACAAGATTAGTTGCTACTTTGCCTAGTGAGGCTGATATTGTCAAACAATATGAGGTTGGAGAGAATTATGATAAGTCAATGGTGACTATTTTAAAGAGAAAGGAAGATGCAAAGTATCTTTATCATCTTGCTCCTCCTGAATATTCTTTGAATGATGAAGAACAGCTTTTATTAAATAAATTAAAAGAGCAATATGGGCGGGTCAGTCCTGAAAGTGAGCAGTTTATTGGAGATTATGAAAGAGCAAGACAGGCTTTTTTTAATGTTGCTAAGGGAAAAATTCCTGAACTTGCAGAGGAGTTTTCTAAAAATGGAAAACCTATGCATTTGTCCTATGATGATGTTAATAGGCTTGCTGCTATTTCTGTTAGAGCAACAATTGGATTTGGTTTAATGGAAGTATTATTGTTAGATAAAAATATTCAAGATATTGTTTTAAATGCTCCAATTTCACTTAACCCTATTTTTTTAAGGCATCAGGAATTTGATGAGTGCATTACAAATATTATTCCTAGTAAAGAAGATGCTGATTCATGGGCAACTAGATTTAGAATAAATTCAGGAAGGCCTTTAGACGAGGCTAATCCAATTTTAGATACTGATCTTTCTCTTGGAAATATAAGGGCTAGAATTGCAGTAATTCAACAGCCACTTTCTCCAAATGGACTTGCTTATGCAATAAGAAGACATAGGGAAGATCCCTGGACATTGCCGCTTTTTATTAAAAACAAGATGATAAATAGTTTTGCAGCTGGTTTATTTAGTTTTTTAATTGATGGAAGCAGGACTTTACTTATTGCTGGAACTAGGTCTAGTGGAAAAACTTCTTTGCTTGGAAGTTTAATGTTAGAGATAATGCCGAAGTATAGAATATTAGTGGTGGAGGACACTCTCGAGTTACCAGTTGATTCTCTTAGAAAATTAAAATATGATATTCAGAGAATGAAGGTTAGGAGCAGTTTTTCAGAAACAACAACTGAAAGAGGGGCTGATGAGGGAATTAGAACAAGTTTAAGATTAGGTGATAGTAGTTTGATTGTTGGAGAAGTAAGAAGTACTGAAGCAAAGGCATTATATGAAGCAATGAGAGTTGGTGCTTTGGCAAATGTTGTTGCAGGAACTATTCATGGAGCAAGTCCATATGGTGTTTTTGACAGGGTTGTAAATGATTTAGGTGTTCCAACAACTAGTTTTAAGGCAACTGACTGCATTATTGTTTCAAATCCAATTAAAACTGCAGATGGTTTGAAGTCAGTGAAGAGGGTTTTTCAACTAACAGAAGTTAGAAAACATTGGACAAAGGATCCTGAAGAAGAAAATGGGTTTATTGATTTATTGAAATATAATATTGATAAAGATGAATTAGAACCTAGTGAAGAATTAATTAATGGAGATTCTGAGATAATAAAGAGCATTGCTTCTGGTGTAAAGGGATGGGCTGGAGATTGGGATGCTGTTTATGATAATATTTTGTTAAGAGGAAAAATAAAACAGGAAGTTGATGATGTAAGCAATAAATTAAATGCCCCTGAATTATTAGAGGCGAAGTTTAATAGTTTAAGTAATAATATGTTTCATCAATTTTCAAAAGAAGTTCAGGAAGATATTGGTTTGCCTTTGGGTGAAAAGGTTTTTCCGCTTTGGCAGAATTGGCTGAAGGATAAGGTTAGGGGGAAGACGTTTTGATTTGTTTTTTGTTAATGGTTTTAATAAAAAAATAGGTAAGAAAAAGTGAGTTGATGATAGAGTAGGCATTATTTGTTTTATTAATTTAAACATTTTTGAATAAAAATGTTTATAAAGTTCTTTATTTTGTTTAATATAGGAAATTATGGATTAATTATAAATTAATCTGAAAAGAGTATGAAAGGAGGTAAAAATAAATGAAAAAACAAATATATATTGTATTTGCAATATTTATGGTTCTTGGTTTGATTGGGGGTGTTTTTGCTTTCTGGCCTTTTGATGGAGGAGGAGTTACTGGGGATGTGATTAAAACAGTGCCTGGTACGACTTTTTCATGTGATGATTCTGATGGAAATAATGAAACTATTTCAGGAGCAATAATGTATACTAAAGGTAGGGCTGGTGGAACAACAGAATTTGCTGT
>CAYHLB010000037.1:0-8701 GCA_964357325.1 Candidatus Woesearchaeota archaeon | reverse complement strand
TTTCTATTTTTCGGTTTTAATATAACTGAGAATTATCTCTGTGCGGAGATACTGGAAATTCTTTATTCCCAAGACTTATAAATATCAAACTATCTATAATTAAAATGGAAAAAGCTAAAAAATTTAAGATTCTTGCAGCAGGAGACTTTCACGGAGATTCAGGAATAACAAAAAAACTAGCAGAGAAAGCCTATAAAGAAAAAGTGGACTTGGTTATTTTAACAGGAGATATAACTAGCCCTCTTGAAACAAAGAATCTCCTAAAACCATTTGTTGAAAAAGGTGAAAAAGTTGTTTTTGTTCCAGGAAACTGGGATTCAAGTGAAGTTGTTGGTTTTCTCTCCCATCTATATGGCATAAAAAACCTTTCTGAAAAATATGTAAAATATGATAATGTAGGAATCTTTGGAATAGGAAGCCCAGATTGGCAAATGGAATTAGATGATAGAAAAACATTTGAAAAATTAAAAAAAGATTTTGATAAACTAAATCAAGATAAAACCCTTGAAAAAAAGATAATGGTAAGTCATTTGCATGCAGCAGGAACAAAATCAGAATTCTCAGGAGTTGCAGGAAGCATTGCTTTAAGAAAAGCAATTGAAAAATTCCAACCAGATTTATTTTTATCAGGTCACATCCATGAAGCAGAAGGCCTTCAAGAAAAAATAGGAAAAACAAGAGTAATCAGTGTTGGCAAAAAAGGGACAATAATTGAGTTATAAAAACATAATCAGTCTTCAACCATATGGCAAACCATCTCCTTTACACCGAGCAGAATAAAGTTGTTCTAAGAAAATTAAAAACATTTATTACTTCTATCTTAAAAATATTACTATTAAGTTATGAGAAAAATTAATGCCAAAAACTATTTAAGGTTTAATTAGTTAATAATTATTATATACGCTCATCCTTGCTTTGCAAGGGATGAGTAATAAAAATAACATGGAAAATGAAGAATTAATCATAAGCAAATTAGATATTTTAAAACATGAAATTGACTTTATTAAAGAACATTTAATAGATGTAACTTTAACTCAAGATGATGTTGAATCCTTATTTGAAGCTGAAGAAGATTTAAAAAAAGGAAGAACAAAGAGGTTATAAGATGTATTTTGTAGAGCTTTCAGTTAGAGCTCAAGAATTTTTAGATAGATTCCTAAAAGAATGGGAAGGCAAACTCTAATTGAATCTGTTGCCATTATAAATATTTTACCAGATAATCAAGAACAAACTTTAAATATCCCCTTCCACTAATTAATTTAGAAAAGAGATGCTAGAGAATTTAATAACAGGCCATGAAATAGACTTCTTAATAAAACTAATCTTATGCGTAATTGGAGGAATTTTAATAGGAATTGAAAGAGAATCAAGAGGAAAAAGTGCAGGAATTTCAACACATGCATTTGTAATTGCAGGTGCAATGGCATTTACCATACTTTCTCTTTTTATAGATCCAAATGAACCAGCAAGAATAGCTGCTCAAATAGTTTCAGGAATTGGATTTCTAGGAGCAGGAATAATTCTAAAAGAAAGCACAGGAGAAGTCATCAACCTAACAACAGCAGCAAGCATATGGTTCTCAGCTGCAATTGGAATGTTAATTGGATTTGGATGGTATCTAACAGCAGTAATTGCAATAATATTCGCAGTATTCACACCAAGAATACCTCATATTTGGGGAAGAAAAGATTACGAAAATAGGAAGCATGGAAGAATTGTAGGATAATTTAATTATCATAAGATGCCCTTAATATACTCTAATTACTGACTGCCCCTTTTGATTATCCCAACTTAAAAATGTGAATTTATGAACACATGAAAATTGTTTTATGCAATTTTCAGTGCAGAAAAAAACAAAATTTTTTCTTGCATATCACAAAACCTTCAGTTTTATACTCCACACTAAAGCTTTGAGAATGTAAATTCTCAATAGTGCTCAAGAATCTTTGATTCTTGACATGTGGAGTTTGTTCGGGTTTTGTGAGATCCAGAAAAATCTCCACAAACATACTCCAATCTAAAGATTGGAGATTTTTATGAGAGTTAAAAATAATTTTACAATTAATAATAAAAATATGATTTTAAATAAGAAATAATATACTTATCTTAACTACACTACTTCTTAAATAACACCTACTAATCTCTTACTGTTGCAATTTCTGACTCTCCTTGGATATATTGACATTAACTATAAGAAAGAAAAACATCGGCTGGAGGAATCCGTCGATGTTTGAAAAATAACCCCTAACTAAAAAAGCGAGAAGTATTATTGTGCATATACTTAACAAAGGATAAAACCTTTTAAACATCTTTTTCTTTTAATCATCCATGAAAAAAACCAAATATTCTTCCTATAATTTAAATGGATTGCCAGAAGGCTGCAAATACTGTGTAAAAGGAGAAAAATTAGTTCTATTTATTTCAGGCATATGCTCAAGAAACTGTTGGTATTGCTCCCTGTCTGAAAAAAGAAAAAATAAAGATATAATCTTGTTTAATGAAAAACAGGCAAAATCCATAAAAGATTTAATAAATGAAGTTAAGGAAAGCAATGCAACCTCTGCAGGAATAACAGGAGGAGACCTATTATTATTTCTATCAAGAACAATAAAATATGCAAAAGTCTTAAAAAAACATTTTGGAAAAAAATTTCATATTCACATCTACATCCCAACAAAATTAATCAAAAGAAGCAATTTGAAAGAGCTATCAAAATACATTGATGAAATAAGATTTAATCCAGAATTTTCATCAACAAATAATAAAAATGTCTTAGATAAAGACTTAAAAAAAATAAAATTAGCTTCATTATTTTGGAAAAAATCAAATATAGGTATAGAACTTCCAATGATTCCAGACAGAAAACAGGATTTTTTAGAACTAATAGAAAAATCAAAAGACCTAATTGGATTTGTCAATCTAAATGAATTTGAATTATCTGAAACAAATTCAAAAATAACAACAAAAAAATACATATTAAATGAAGGCGGCTATACTATCAAAGATTCAATTAAATCAGGCCTATGGCTGTTAAATAAAATAAAATCAAAAAAAATCAACTTAAAAATCCATCTTTGCACAGCAGAACTAAAAAATAATCATCAATTTAAAAACAGGTTATTAAGACACAAGATTCTTCCATTTGGCTATAGAACAAAAGAAGGAATGGTTGAATACCTAATCACAAACAAAAAGATAAGCAGCAAAGACAGTTATTATGACAAAAAAAAGAAAAGAACAATTCTCTCTGAAAAGCTAGCAAAAAAAATATATAAAGGAAACAAAGTTTATTTAATTGAAGAATTTCCTACTTTTGATAGGATTGAAACAGAAAAACAGGAGATAAAATAATGAAACAAAAAAAATTCACAGTAGAAGAATACAATAGAAAAAATTGCAATAAACTTCCAACTATAAAAGGTAAAAGAATTATTTTAACACCTATCCCTGAATCAGAAGAATTCTATAGACTTTATCACAAATGGCTTTCTGATACAAATCTAAAATATAAAATAGGTGAAGAAGACATGACCTATACCTTAAAAGAAATAATGAAAATGCATGATGAATGGAAAAAAGATTTTAAAAACATGACATTTTGCATATTAAACAAAGAAAATGAGCCAATAGGAGATATTAATATATTTGACAGTGAAGAATTTAATAATCTTCCAGAAATATCTATAATGCTCGGAGAGCATTCTGGAAAAGGTTTTGGAACAGAAGCTTCTCAATTACTTATAGATTTTGCATTTAAGAAACTCAAACTAAACGAAATAAACCTGAGTGTCTATAAAGACAATCCAAAAGCAGTAAAATTATATGAAAAATTAGGATTTAAAATAACAGGTGAAATTAAAGATGAAGATAACAGAGAAGAATATTTAATGAAAATCACCAAATCATTATAGATTTATATCTATCCCTATAAGCAATGAATAAATCTCTTGCTTATCTTTTTGCTCTGTATCAAAGTAAAATAAATTAAATAACATCTAGACTATTTTCTAATAAAGCCTAATGCTGTTTATGGCGTAAGGACTTTAATGTTTTCTTTCTATAATAATTTCTAATTTTAATGTATATTATTATGATTATAATCAAAAATATTGCAATTGAGAATAATAAGACCGTATAAAAATATATCTTATTGCTTACAACTTCAAAACTATCACTTGAAACTGCTGAAAGATTGCCATATTTAAAATTAACTCCTAGAGCATATCTTCCAACCTCTAAATTTTTAGGAATTGTGAATTTATCACTCAAAGTCAGATTAGTATCCAAAGAAATATTCTTCTCATCCCTTGATATTATTTTTCCCTCAAAATCTTTTATAAAATATTCAACAGATGCATTAACTGCTCCAAACTTGCCTAAATTATACAAACGCAGATGAAATGACAATTCATTGCCAGAAGTTATTTTTTTCTTGTCAGCATAAAGCATAATATCAAATAAACTCTCCTTGTCATTTACATTAATCAGCAATGAAATTTCTTTAGTAAAATTTCGATAAGTTATTAGTATCTTTCCAGTATAAACTCCGACAGGGGTAGATTCATTGCAAAAAAAATCTAAATCAAATGATCTTTGTTCATTCGGCTTAAGAGTCAAATTCCTAGCTGATACTATATTAATGCCTTTTAAATTATTATCTAGAGAGAATCCCAGAATTGCAGATTGTTGTTTATTATTTTTTATATCTAATATTTGCCTCGCAACATCTCCTTTTTTTATATTTAAAGTTACTAAGTCAGGCTTGATAGTTACATCATCAATAGAGAAATTAATTATCTTTTCAATGCTGCTGCCCCCGCCTCCGCCACCTCCAGAAGTTCCACTAGAACATGCTCCACAATCTCCAGAACAACTTGAACAAGTCTCTCCATTATTGCAAACACTATCTCCACAACTAGTAATATTTAAAATAAAGTTCCTGCAAGCACTTAAATTACTTCCTGTTTGACCACATAAACTTATATTAACATGAGGAGTTATTCCCTTATCAATAGCGCAAACAGTAATATTATGATTTCCAATATGACTTGAGTTAATTATAAGATTTATAGCTCCTGTAGAGCTTATGTTGAATAAAGTGCTGTTCTGAAAACTGACATTAAATGAAAGATTTCCATTTAAAGGATTGCCATCTTCAGTATCATTTACAATCAATTGTTTATAAAAAGTCTCTCCAACTATAAAAGATTGATTTGAAATATTCTCCATAACCGGAGCATTATTAATTCCTATGACAGTTATATTCGCCAAATCACTATCACTGTAATTGCCATCACTAACTGAAATATTTTCTAAATAAGTTTTACTCCTATTGGTGCTTCCAGCATCGCTCTTAGATAAAATCCCTGAAAAAATTTCATGAATACTAATCTGTGAATTATAATGAGATCTAAGAACAACATAAAATGGGCTAGTTGGAGATGTCGGATTAATATTAGGCGTAATAGAACTTCCATCTGCATCAGTTACATTAAAAAAATAGGATAAATAACTCCCTTCACAGGTATAAATAGTAGAATTGATTCCATTAATAACAGGAGGGGAATTAGAAGAAATAACAAAAAAATTAACACTGCTATTTTTTATATTTCCTGCAGAATCATTTGCATAAACAATAATCTCATTCAAACCAGAAACTGCTGTAAAAGTAGTATTTGGAATAAAAACAACATTACTGTAGATTATAAGATTATTAATAACATCTCTAAGCGTATATTTAAAAGTGGCATTTCTATCAGAAGATACGCTTAAATTCATAATTGGACTTTCTCCGCTTCCAAAAGTATAAATAATTCCCCTAGGATTATGAATAGATACATGAAACAAATCTAAATTTATGCCTAAATTTCCTGAAACACCAAAACAAGGGCTAATTAATAAAAATAAAAATAAAATAACAAATAAGAAAATGAAAACATTCTTTATGACAGATTTAGGGGATTTCATTATAAATATTCATTTACCTTTTTAATTAAAATAGTGACATTTCCATCATATAATCCACGTTCACAATCCAGAGGAACAGATGCACTGAACTTGATATTAACACTTTCATTCGCTCTTAAAATAAAATTATTCTTAGATACTTTCAAAAAATTCTTAATGCTTCCATCTGAGTAAATTTCCACATCAACATCCCTGTTATATTTATTCATTAAAATTATCTCTCTGATTGAAGAACTTGTTCCTGGAACAATCATTCCAAAAGTTAAAGCACTGCCATTAATATCAAATCCATATTTGTCTCCGACAATGACCTTTGAATAAATTTTCTTTTTTTCAAGAACATTGGTTTTTCCAAAATTCATATACAAAAGAATAAGAAAAATTATAAAAATTATAATGAATGCTGTGCAAAAAATATCAGATTTTAATTTTTTTTTCATTATATGAAACCCTATCCTGAAGGTTTGTGAACTCATGAACAATTTTCATAGTTCATTTTTTTAAAGGCTTCCTCCGGTTTAAGAAAAGATAAATTATAATTCCAACCAAGATAAAGAACATGAATGCAATAGCTCCAATTACCATCATAGTATCTCTGCTCATCGGAGGATTAGAAACCCTAATATTAATGATTTTCTCACTTACCTTATCTTCATAAAACAATGAGACATTGGCAATATAATTTCCAGTTTCCAAATTTTCAGAATTAAAAAATCCTTTTAAAACAGATTTTTCCCATCTTTTTAATTCTATAGAAGGAGTTTTAAAGAAATCAACTTGATTTCCATTCTTAGTAACATTTATCTCAGCATATACATTTCTAACATCATTATTCCACTTACTTTCAATCTCTATTATAAACTCGCTTATCCTTCCTTTAATGAACTTAGAAGTGCAATTAATAATATCAATGAATAAACTTCCTACAAAAAAGTAGGTTTTTTGATTAATAATCTTCCCATAATCAAAATTAATAGTTGCATTATAAACTCCTGGTTTATAACCACTCTCAACTTTTTTTGTAAAGATTTCAGTAGTAGTATGATTTACTAATCTATTTTCTAAAGTAAAATTATCAATAAGCTTGTTGTTGGAATAAACCTCTATATTAGGCCGAATAATAAGATTTTCAACTCCTAAATTTTCAATTTGAGAATAGAAAATAACAGATTCTCCAGCATTAGTATTATTAACATAAAAAGATTTGATTTCAGCATATCTTCCAGGATAAGGAACCTTGACAACCAATGCAGCACCTATTTCAATCCTAGTGCCAATTCCCGAAGACACTTCATTGACTTCTCGAACCCTTAAATAAATCACATGTTGCCCAGGTTTAGTAATCTCTCTAGGAAAATCAATATATGCAGTAAATGCTTCAGAACCTAACAGCTTATTTTTATCAAATTTAACATATTCAGCCAAATCTCCAGATGTATAAACTTCTAATTTTTGAGTTGGTTCAGCACCAACAACATTAAAATTAATTAAAAATTTGTCATAGGGCTTAAAATCCACCCTGATTATAGCAGGAGTAAGCCCCAATGCAGCAGAAACCAGATTAGAATTAAAAAGAACAATTATCCCAAAAATTATCAATAGATTAACCTCTTTCATTTTCATATCAAATAGAATAAAAATTTCTTTTTATATGTTTCTATGGAGAACTTTGAATAATTCACCATTTTATAAATATTGGGTGAATCTTCAAAGGGATCTTCAGAGAATTTTTGCAAAATTAGAAAAAACTGCAAAAATTCTCTATAGAAAAAATTAACCAGAAGCATCACCAGTAATAATAATCATATCTGACTGCTGACCAATATTTCCTGCATCATATGGAACAGTCAATAGAACATCAACGTATATTTCATTTCTAGCCTTATTAAAGCTAAAATTATTGCAAAACCTAGTTCCTCCGCTAGACTTATTCACATCAACCCATGCATCTAATTGACTTCCTGAACAAGATCCAGGTTCTTTGTTTGAAACATTTATCTTATATTGTTCATTAGAGCTTGTTAAGCTATTAAAAAAATCATGAGCATTTTTTTCAGTTTGAATTGATATTGAACAATTAATATTCCCTACATTCTCAACAATTAAACCAGTTATATTAGCTCCAGACCAATTGCCCCTTTGAACAACTCCTGAACTATTTCCAACAGTATAAAGTGTTGCATTAACCTCTCCAGAATTTACATTGCCTATACCCCAGGAAATGCTATCTATACTAAGATTAATGCTCGCATAGGTTGATATGCTTAAATTAACATAACCATAATTCGTAGAAACATATCCTGTTAGTTTTTGTATAATCTCTGGATTCTCAAATAAAAACACGAAAATGCTAATAAATGAAAAAAATATCATCGCAATAGATAATATTAATACAAGAGTTTCTGATTTCATTCTATTAATCAATAAAAATAATCCAAGTTTATAAATCTTCTTTAATTATTGTCAAATATTAAATTATATAGCAGCATTTCCTGAAATAGTTATTGTATCTGCTTGAGCACCAGTATTGGTCGCATCATAAGGAACAACTAATTTAAAGTCAATGTACATTTCATTTGAACCAGTATGGAAATCCGTTTTATTGCAGACAGTTGCAGCAGATGTATTGACATTTGCCCAAGTGTTTTGCATGCTTGTTTCACCCCATACTCCACAAGCACCTGCTTCTTTATTTGAAACATTCCATTGATATGCTTGTTCAGCAGCAGTTCCA
>CAYHLB010000036.1:0-8907 GCA_964357325.1 Candidatus Woesearchaeota archaeon | reverse complement strand
TTGTTTTGGAACAAACATAAGATAATTATATTTTAATTTTGTTAATTCATACATCAAATCTTTTTCATAAAATCCTCTATCAAATAATATTAACTCTATCTCTCCAATGTAATCTTTTATTAAAGATAAGCAGTAGATAATTGCCTGGCTTTTATAATGCCCCATCTTTATTGGAACAGATATTAAAGGTATTTTCTGAGGGATTTCGTCGGAAATAATACTGCAAGTAAGAAATTTAAAATGCCCTGTTATTGCATCTTTTCCTGTCCATCCATGAATATCCATACCTTGAACATCTCCATAAAAATCTTCTTCTGTATAATCAAAAGCAAGAATAACCTTTTTTTCATTCAGCTTAAATTTATTTGAAACTCCTTTGATGTAATTCAAATAAGCATGCTCAGTCATGCTTATTAAAGATTCTTTGATTCTCAAATAAAGAGTATCTGCTTTATTTCCAATTGTCTCAACATAAGTATTGTATGCAACAGCGTTTAATAAAGGAGAAAGTAATTCATAACCTGTAACTTCAAATCTATCTTCAGATAGTCCTAGAGAATTATTAATAAATTTCTTAATCATCTTTAAATTAAAACAAATTCTGTCTTCATTCATCTGTAATTACCAAGTAAACAGTTTTACCTAGATATTCCTTAGGACAATTCACTTTGGCACTCGTGCCAAAGGGAGTAACTTTTCTCTTCAGAAAACCCTTAATATTCTTGATATTCAACTCATTTTTTGTATTTAACTTAATAATCTTCATATATCTATTAGATATCTTATATATTTAAGCTTTTTGGAGTAATTATATAATAATTAAATCAGTTCGGAGTTACTGAAAAAATATAAATTTTAGATTGGTATTTTTATATTTTTTCCCTAGCTCGTCAAATATTTTATCTATAATTTGCCGATTACTATGATAATTTTTATTTAATCTGTATAAAATTCAATAATGTCTTTATCTTTTACTATATGTTTTAGGCCTATTTTTTGGCCTGAAAATTTACTTGAGGGACCCCAGACTTTTGCATAGTTTATTTTTTGACTGTAGCCATGGAGAACTTTTTCAGCAACCTCTTTTAATGTTGATTCTGGTTTTAGAATGACTGGGAAGTCATCTTCTTTTTTTCCAGGCTGTCTTGTGTAGATTCTTATTATGTCAAAGGATTTGAATATTTTTTCTTTTAAGTCTTCTATGCTTTCATTGGTTTTTGTTGAGACTATAATATAATTATATTTTCTTGATTTTAATGTTTCGGAAATCTTTCTTTTTATTTGTTCATCATGTTGGTCTATTTTATTGAAAATGATTATTCTTTTTGCTTTTTTATTTCTTATTAGGGAGTTTATTTCTTCTAGCTCATGGATTTTTTCAATTACAATTAGGAGAGTATCTGCATTATTGACAATTCCATGGTCAAAGTATTCACTTGCAATTGGAGGGATATCTACAATTTGGATATTACAATTGGCATATTTTAGAGTTCCTACTTCTGGTTCAGTTGTTGTAAAGCCATAGCTTGCTATTTTTGGGTTTGTGTTAGTTAAAGCTTTTAATAGAGAAGATTTACCTGAATTGGTAAGACCAATGAGGACTGCTTGCATGTCTTCTTTTTTAATTCCCTTTTTATTAGATTTTCCAGATTTTTTTGATTTAATCATGGATTCTTTTAATTTTTTTATTTTTAGACGAATATCTCCTCTAAATCTTTCACTCCCTTTGTGAGATGGAGCTGTACGAAGCATTTCTTCAAGAGCAATCAGTCTTTCTTGGTCTGTTTGGGATTGAAAATATTTTTCTTCTGCTCTTGCGTATTCAAAACCTGCATTTATTGGCATTTTGTTATTACCTTAATATTACTAGGATTGGTTCTTATTTAAAAATTTCTAAAAGAACTTTTGATGTCTGAAATTGAAAACTGCATCCTAAAGGATGCAGTAGTTTACTTGCTTTCAATTTCGGAGCATCCTAAAAACAAGTGCCTATCATAAATCCACACCTTTAGGTGTGGGTGGCACATTGTTTTTTTGATGTTTAAAATTTTAGGAATTGAAGGCTATTATTAATGTTAAATCTTTTTTTACTTGGGCGGGTTAGTATTTAGGGAAGATGGTTATTGTAGGGGGATTTATTCAAGGAAGGGATTGGAGCATAAATTTATAATTTGAAGTTTGATTTGTTTATTATGAAATTCGGAGTACTTTTTTCAGGAGGCAAAGACAGCACCTATGCTGCTTATCTTGCTAAGAAGGGAGGTTATGAATTGAGTTGTTTAATCAGCATTATTAGTGAAAATCCAGATAGTTTTATGTTTCATACTCCATCTATTAGTTGTGTTGAAAAACAGGCAGAGGTAATGGGAATACCTTTGATAATGATTAAAACTTCTGGAGAAAAGGAAAAAGAGCTTTTGGATTTAGAAAAGGGAATTAAGATTGCTATTAAAAAATATAAAATTAATGGAATTGTTACAGGAGCTGTTGAAAGTGTTTATCAGAGTTCTAGAATACAGGTAATTTGCAATAAACTTAAGATAGAGTGTTTTAATCCCCTATGGCAGAAAGGACAAATTGAATTATTGAAAGAGCTTATTAAGTGTAAATTTGAGGTAATTATTACAAGTGTTGCTGCTTATCCTTTTGATGTGTCTTGGATACTTAGGAAAGTAGATGGTAGGTTTATTAAGGATGTTTCAAAGCTTGCTGATAAATATAAAATCAATCCAGCTGGAGAGGGTGGAGAATTTGAGAGCTTGATTTTAAATTGCCCTTTGTTTAAAAAAAGGTTGAAAGTAATTGGATTTAAGACAAGTGGAAGTGGGAATGCTTTTAGAAGTGAGGTGAGTATACTATGATTTTAATCATTGATATCTGCAAAGAAAAATTACATTATCTTGAGTTTGTTAAACCTATTTGTGATATTTTGGATAATAATAAAATAAAGTATTTTGTTAAAGATTATAAAAAAATTACAAAGAAAGACTTGAAGGGATGTTCTAAATTTATTATTTGTGGGACTAGTCTTTATGATAATGAATTTGTTAAGAATATTAAAAAATTCAAATGGATTATGGATTTTGATAAACCTATTCTTGGAATTTGTGGAGGAATGCAAATAATTGGGTTGTTGTTTGGAGGAGAATTAAAGAAGAAAACTGAAGAAGGCAAGAATCTTCTTTTAAAAAAGACTGAGATAGGATTTTATAAAGAAGTTTTTAATAAGAACTTTTTAGGACTATTTGGAGAAGTTGAAGTTTATCATTTGCATAATAATTACTTAAAGTTTAATAATAAGATGTTTGAAATATACAATGGGGGAAATATTGCTCAAGCAATTAAGCATAAGGAAAAGGAGATTTATGGGGTTTTGTTTCATCCTGAAGTAAGGAACAAAGATTTAATAATGAGATTTTGTTCTTTGTAACATAAAAGATGTAATGGAAAGTTAAGTCTATTCAAAAATCAGCGAAAACCTTCGGTCCTCAAAAACAAGAGGTTTTTGGGAACTTCAACTTTTATAAGTATGAAGTTTTTAGCAAACAGGATTTTTGAGATACAGAGAATTTAATGAAAATTCTCTGTCTGATTAAATTTTCTTTTGAAAAATTTACCATGAAAGAACCTGAATTTTATCGTAAGAAATTAGATAATGGAATTGTAGTTGTATTTGAAAAAAGGCAAATTCCAGTTGTTGCTGTTTCTTCATCAGTCAGATTTGGAGCTCAATATGAAACTGCTGATGTTAAGGGAATAAGTCATTTTATTGAACATCTTGTTTTTAAGGGAACTAAGAAAAGAAGTGTTATGGAAATTCCTAAAGAAATAGAAGGAAAGGGGGGGATGTTGAATGCATTTACTTCTGAAGAGGTTACTTGCTATTGGAATAAAATTCCAAGTAAATATTTTTCAGTTGGCGCTGATATTTCAAGAGATTTAATATTAAATCCTGTTTTTGAAAGAGAAGCACTTGAAAGAGAAAGAAAAGTAATTCTCGAAGAAATAAAAATGTATCATGACAATCCAATGTCCTATGTTTTTGAAAAAATTAAGGAATTGTTATATAAGGGGCCTTTTAATATGGGTGTTGCGGGAACTGAAAAAACTGTTTCAGGACTTTCTAGGGAAAAGGTAATTGAATTGTTTAATTCTATTTATGGAACTAATAATATGATATTTTGTGTTGTTGGAAAAGCAGAGTGGGAAGATGTTTTAAAAGAAGCTATGAAATTTCCAAAAACAAATAAAAAAATTAATTCTATTGAAATTGTTAGAAATCATGGGGAGTTGATTGAAAAAAGAAAGGGAATTGACCAGGCTCATGAGGTTATTGGGTTTCATATGCCTTTAATTAATGATAAAAATAGATATAGTGCGGATATTTTTGATTCTATTTTAGGTGGGGGAATGAGCAGCAGGTTATTTCAAGAAGTAAGAGAGAAAAGAGGATTGTGCTATGCAATTAAAACTCATTTAGAACAGTCAAAGGATTATGCTCATTTAATGGTTTATTCAGGAACTACTAAGGACAAAATTATAGAAGTTAAGGAAATTGTTTTAAAGGAAATGAAGAAACTTGCGGATTTAAAGAAAAGTGATTTTGAAGAAGCAAAAGAGACATTACTTGGACTCAAACAGATTAACAAGGAAAAATGCGATTCTACAATGGTTGAGTTGCTTCAAGAAGAACTGGCTGGAAATGCTGAAAAATATTATGATTATGAAGAAGAGCTTGGAAAAGTAAAGCTTGAAGATGTTAAAAAATTAAGCGAAGTAAAGGGATATAGTTTTTCAGCTTTGCTTCCAGATTAAAAAAAGAATCCCAGAAAACTGGAAAAGTTTTCTGGACTTTAAATAAAAAATTAAAGGAAAGAAAAAATTAAAATTTATTTTTTAGTAGTTAAATAAATAGTGTACAATCCAGCTAATCCTACTAGGATATAAACTATTTTAACTAATATGGGTATTGTCCCAAGGATTATTGTTACTAAATTTATGTTAGCAGCTCCGACTAATCCCCAGTTTACTGCACCAATTATTACAAGAATTAATGCAACCCAATCCAATATACTCTTTTTCATTTTTGATTAACCTCCTTTCAGTTTTAAGCAAAAAGGCAATTTAGTAAGGAAAAACCTCTTTAAATAGGTTTTTATTTTCCTGAGTCTATACTTTTCTTTATTTTTTCTAATACTAAACAAGAACTGCATATTTATGCATTGGTACAAAACAGAAGGTTTTTTGAAAAACAAGAACCCTAATATAGATGTATTGGTTATTTATATACTTGCGGTTTTCAATTGGTTATGTTAAATTAGGGATTTGTTTATAAAATAGGGATTGTTGGATTAATTTTAATGGAAGAAATAAATAGTGAGGAAGTTTTGAGCGGAGATAAAGATTCTTTAAGAAGACTTGCGAGATTATTAGTTCATAATGTTTCTATTCTTAAGCAGAAACCAAGAGCAGTTAATTTGTATAGTAATCGGCATGAGGATAGAGAGAGTTTAAGATATTTGGCTAGTCATTTGGCGAGAGCTTTTAATAGGAAATTTGGGGCTGGAAATTGTCCTTCTGTGAGAATCACATCTCATCCTGATTCTCAATTTTCATTTGATTTAGGATATTTTTTAAAAGCAGAGAGAATGCCTGTGAAACTTTCCATTCCTTCAGGAGAGGGAAGAGAAGAATATTTTCCTGTTTCTGCTGAAAAAAGGATTTTAGGTTATATTGTTAATGGAACTACTGTGGACCATATTCCTGCTGGAATGGTTTGGAATTTAATTGCTCCGCTTGGTTTGAATAGATTTTCTGGAAGAGTTTCTATTGGGGATAATTATTGGAGTAGAAAAATTGGAAAAAAAGGTATTTTAAAAGTAGAGGGGCATGAATTTGATGAAAGAGAGAGAAATATTGCAGGAGTTTATGCCCCTGATTCCACTATTAGTTTAATTAGTGGTGGACAGGTTTATAGAAAATTTAGAGCAGAAACTCCCGAATTCCTGGAAGGAGTTATTTCCTGCCCTAGTTGGGATTGCAGAAGAGATGTGATTCATTATTGTCCTACTGAAAAAAGATTTACATGTGATTCTTGTAAATTTGGTTTTGATTTAGGAGATTTAGTTGGGAAATAGGTTCATGAATCCAGAAGATTCATGAAGTGCAAGGCAGTTTTAAGAATCAAGCAGATTCTTAAACTGTCCAGTTCTATTTTTTAAGACTTCTTTTAGTTCTTCTTCAGATGCATTGAAAGTTGTTTTTAGGGTTTTAAATTTTTTTAGTAATAATTCTGCTTTTTTTGGACCTATGTTTGGAAATGATTCTAGAATATAGGATTTTTGTTCTGATTTTGTTTTGGGAATTCTTGAATGAAAGGAGATTTTTGTTATGGATTTTGATTGTTGTTTTGCCAATGTTATTAAATATTGAGTTGTATCTTGGTAATCTTTTGTAAATATTATGTTTGTTTCATAGTTTGTTATTATAGATAGAATAAATCCTCTAATTGCGTTGGGATGGATATTTTCTTCTTCGAAGAGAGACGAGATTTCCCCTTCGATTATTAGAAGTTTGTTTTTGTATTTTTTCATTTGAGGTAGTTGTTGAATGAGTCGTTTGTTTATCATTGAATTTATAAAATCAGAAATTGTTTTTCTTTCAATTATTGTATTTCCTATTAAATAATCTCCTATTTTCAGGGATTTTATTTTGAGGTTAATATCTTGATTAGATTTTAACTCTGCTAGAATCATGGAATCTTTTTCATGAATGTCTGCTATTATTAAAGGTGCTTTCTTGGGTTTCTTTTTTCTTTTTTTTAATTGTTCAAAGATGTTGTAGAGCATGAATAGTTAAATTGAGGGGAGTTTATTAGTTTTACTAGGAATATTTACGGGCACATAGAAAAGCTTAAAAACAATGTGCCCGTAAAATAATTATGGCATATACAGAGATTAAGCCGAAAAACAGGAAAAAATATTATTATAGGGTTAGAACTATTAGAAATGGCAAAAAATTTATGAAAAAAAGATTTTATTTAGGGAAGGATTTGTCTGATTCTGAAATAGATAATAAGATTAAAGTAGCTGATGAAAAATTAGGCGTTAAAATAAAAAAACAATCAAAATCTCTTAATTTGCTTATACCTAAAATCAAGAAAATACTCGAGAAAAATAAAGTAAAAAAAGCAGGTATTTTCGGAAGTTATGTTAGGGGTGAAGAAAAAAAGAATAGTGATATTGATATAATAATAGAGCCTCCAAAAGGAATTGGCTGGGGATTTGTAGGAATCCAATTTGAATTAGAAAATAAATTAAAGAAAAAAGTAGATTTACTAAGCTATAATGGAATACATCCTTTATTAAAAGATAGGATATTAAAAGAGGAGTTAAGAATTATATGACAAGAGATATTGAAATATTTATTGAACATATATTGGAAAGTATTAATAAAATAGAGGAATATTCTAAATCTCTTTCAAAAGAAAAATTGATAAAAGACTCGATAATTCAGGATGCAATCGTAAGAAGAATAGAACTAGTTGGAGAAGCAGCAAAAAATCTTCCTGATGATTTTAAAGAAAAATATTTTTTTATTCCTTGGAAGGAGATAATTGGAACAAGGGATAAAATAATTCATCATTATTTTGGAGTTAATTTAGATATGATATGGGAAATTATTACTATTAATATTCCTGACTTAAAAATTAAAATTCTAAAGATAAAAAAAGAATTGAAGAAATAATTTATAGATGAATTATTTTATTCTTATTAGTTAATCTCGACACATCATTTGAGGTTAAGGGTATACTTCAGCTTGTTCACAGGTGTATAACGGCGGGTGGAAAAATGTTTTAAATTCAATATTTAGTTCTTTAAGATATTGTTTCATTTCTTTCATTTTTATTAGAATAGTTTCTTTTGTTCTTCCTTATCATACAATGGAATTCCGTTGTCTAAGTCTTTTTTTATTGATGCTATAGATGAATGCATTTTTCTTTCTTTTGCCATGGAAGTGTAGTGGAATATTTCATCAAGAGTGCCTTTGGTTATGAGAATTATGAGGTTTCCTTTCATGAGTCTTGCGGTTCTACCTGCTCTTTGTATTTTTCTTATGGCACTTGGAATTGGTTCATAGAATATAACTGAATTAACTTCCGGTATGTCTAAACCTTCTTCTGCTATTGAGGTCGCGCAGATTACATTTATCTTTCCTTCTCTAAATTCATTCATTATCTGTTGCTGTTCTTTTTGACTAAGTCCTTTTTCATCTTTGCCTTTTTTTGCCTGTCCAACAAAAACTTTTGACTTTATATTAGGTATTTTGTTTAATTCTTCTGAAAGTTTGGATACTGTATTTCTGTATTGGGAGAAGATTATTGTTTTGTTCTTAGGGTTATTTATTGATTGTTGAATAAGCTCTTTTATTTTATTTACTTTTGGATGTTCTATATTTTTTGAAAGCAATTCATTTAATTTTATATAGGCGAGATTAAATTCTTTGGATTTTGTTATTTGAATTACTGCTTTTGATTTGTTTTCTTTTGCTTGTTGAAACATGGATTTCATGTAATCCATGGCAGATGCAAGAGTCTGGGTTTCTAAGAGTTCTATTAAATGAGAGAGTTTCATTGATTGGGCTGAAGCACTTACTGCAGCAAGCAGATTAAAGTTTCTGTTTCCATTTGAAATCATTGTCATTAGCTTTGATTGAAGTTTGAGAATGTTTGTTTTTGTTGGAGGTTCAAAAAGAACTTTTCTGTTTTTTAATTCTTCAACTTTCCTTTGATAAAATGTTCTAATTATTTCAACTATTTCCTTAATTTCACTTGGGAAATCCAGTTTTATTGTTTCAAATTTTAATTCTTGCAGGTATTCTTTTACATCTTCACTTTCTCTGGTTCTT
>CAYHLB010000035.1:0-8965 GCA_964357325.1 Candidatus Woesearchaeota archaeon | reverse complement strand
GAACTTTCCTTGTTATTTTTATAATCTGACTTTATTTCCCATTCTTTTATTTTAAGATTAATTCTAAATTCATCAAAATATTTTTTAATTAATAGCAGTTGCTCTGTTTTAATACTTCCAATCCTATAGCCCATGCTCTCCATTTCTTTTAATTCTTCCATTAAAAATCCTATTCTTTCCTTGACCTCAGAATTATTTTTATCAAGAAAATATCCCAATTCTTCAGCAACATTTATCACAGAACTTTTTCCACCCAAACTATTCAGTAAAATAGTTCTCTTATTTCCAAAATCTTCTGGATTTGCATGTTCATAGCTAGCCCCCTTTTTTGTTGCATTAATATGCACTCCAGCTTTATGTGAAAATGCACTATCCCCAACAAATGATCTTTTCTCAGGAATGCTGATTCCAGCATGTCGAAATCCAGCTTCACTTACTTCCTTTAGCATTTTTAAATCAAGATTCAGTTCATTATTCATTTTAGTAACATAAACAGGCAAAAATTCTGAAAAATCTAGATTTCCAAGTCTTTCACCTATGCCATTTATTGTTCCCTGAACCTGAACAATATAGGGCAAACAAGCAATTGTATTTGCCAATGCAAGTCCAGAATCATCATGAAAATGAACTCCTAATTTAAAATCCAATTCATTGCTTTCTAATTTTTCAACAACATTTTTAATAATCTCCCTAGCATTTTCACTTAATACTCCGCCATTTGTATCACATAAAACAATTCTTTCAGCACCAGCATTAATAGCCATGATTAAAGTCTCAATAGCATATTCTGAATTTTCTTTAAAACCATCAAAGAAATGCTCAGCATCATAAAAAACATGGATATTTTTTGAAACTAAAAATTTAACACTTTCAAATATTTTTTTCAAATTTTCTTCCTTACTTATTTTTAATTGTTTTTCAACATGAGATAAAGAACTTTTTCCAAAAATACAAGCATATTTTACATTTGTTTTAACAATTGATTTTAAATTTTCATCATCTTCAACATTTTCTTTAATAGATGTAGAACCAAATGCAACAACCTTCGAATGTCTCACAACCTTTAATGCTTCTTTAAAACTTTCAAATATTTCAGCAGAAGCATGTGGCCACCCTAATTCAATATAATCAACTCCAAACTCATCTAATTTTTTACATAATTCAATCCTGTCATCTAAATTAAAACTAGCTCCATCTGCCTGTTCCCCTTCCCGTAATGTGCAGTCATAAATTTCAATAGTCATGAAAAAATCCTGCAAACCCAAATAGAGCTTGCAATTAAATTATAATGATGCTAGCTATAATAATTGTAGAAATTCCAATTTGATTTATTCTATTGCTAGTCATAATTTTTCTAAGTAAGGGGGCTTTTTAAATATTTTTATACATTAAGTAAAATAATTATCTTCTAATTGAGGATAATTTCTTCTAATCTTTTCTCCAGGTTTATATCCCATTTTTACATGATCTGTTACATCTGGAAAAACAGCTGCACATTCTATTGGATTCACACATAAATGCTTTTCTATTCCAGGATTATAATCTCTTGCAAGACAGTCAAGACATTTTTCAGTGTGAACTCTGCTTAAATCAATATCCTGCATTTTTCCTTTAATAAACATTCTTAACAACACATTATTTCCAGTGTATCCTTCCCAATTTTCAACTCTTCCATTAGGATGTAAATTTACTGGAAAATCGCTAGGAAAAAAACCAAAACCCTCTATGTCTAAAGAGGTAATTCTTACTCCCCTCATTGAAACAGGAAAATTCATGTTAATTACTTCTTGTTCTCTATCACAATATACCATTCTAAATCTTAAAATAAATCCTCCTTTCATTAGTATTTAAATTTGATTGTAACTCAGAAAAATTCTCTTTCAAGGCAGAAGCAGTATAATTTAGAACCATAAAATTTCCTGCAAGCATAATGAATTAGCTTGCTTATAATAGGACTAATAGTAAGACTAAGACAATTATAGAATTCAAACCAATTGAATTGTGCTTATTCATAAATAAGATAGAATAATAGGGTTTTTAAAATTTTCTTTTTTATCTAAACTCCGGCAAAGTATAATCTACCCAATCTCTTTCAAGTCTTATTTCTTCAAGTCTAGAGTGAACACAAGCAGGCAATAATTCTCTTAGTCTGGATTTTCCTTTTTCTACATCAGCATCATCTTCTGAATGAGCAAATCTCATTGCAACAATTCCTTTTAATACTCTATCTAGAAAATTAGGATTTGCAACACTGACATAATCTTCTCCAAAACCTGTTGTAGAAGTTCTGAGTAATGCATAGGCAACTAAATAATCACTGTTAACCATATTCTTTCTAAACATCCCATTTTCATCAATTATTTCTTCCCTTACTTGATAAAATGGTTTTCCTTTCCAAAGATGCTCTTCATCATGCAAACCAGGCCAGTACATCCATCTTACTGTTTCTATATCTGAAAATAACAATGGTTCTCTAACATAAGGGGTATGACTTATTTGCACATATCTGTAATTGAGACTATCCATGCAATTCAAAACTTGTCTTAATGCTTTATTTTTTTGAGGTCTTTCTAAATAAGGATAAACAGTTCCAACAGCATCATATAAAGCAGAAGGAATACCTTCATAAGGTCCACCAGCCATTGCTTCTACAAATCCACGCATATTCTTTCCATCATCACCAGTATATGCATCATTTAAAGCCCTATTATATGTTTTAAAGATTAAATTAATTCCTTTATCAGGATTATCCTGCAGCATTTGAACCAGAGGCTCAATATGAACTAAAGCAGCAGCTTCATAGGTTTCAAAGGCTTTTCTTAAATCATTCACTAATTTTTCCTGATCAAGAACCATATCCTATATAATCTAGACAATTATATAAATCTCAGAGGTGTTCTACACCACCCCTATAACAATGTTTAGTAGCATTTATATTGTAAAAATACCTCAACATTTTATGAAAAAAGAAAAATTTCCATATCATTTGTTTGACTCTCCAGAAGTAGATTCTACTTTAATTGCTATTTTAATATTTTGTTTTATGTTAGTGCTAGTAATAATTCTTCCAGTTGTAGTAACAATAATAGTAAGTGTAATTACAGCAATAATATCTTATTTCATATCTCTTCCATTCACTAGGAAAAGAAAGAGAAAATATACCTTTTGGCCAACTGGAAGCGCAGGTTAGTTTCTACTTCCACATCAAATCTTCTAAATAATCCTTTATTGGATCCCAATAAAATTCATTCCAGCCAGCAGATAAATCCTCAAATAATTCATCAGGAACATTTTCCTGAGTAAATGCAAGCTCAGTTTGCTTGTCTGTTTTATTTTTTAACTCAATTTTAACATCTGAAAACTGATTTTTTGGAAAGTCTTCACAAGCCCATTTTTGAACTATTTTCTTTCCAGGAATAAGTTCAACAAAAGATCCAAACAAATAACCATCATAAGCAGAAAACTTTCCATTAGGTTTAGCATCAGAACTAACCTTTCCACCTATAATTTTCTGAAGTTTTCTAGCGTTTGTTAAATACTCATACAAATCATCAGCACTTGCATTGAATAATAATGTTTGTTTAATGGCACTCATATCATTTAAAAAAACTCCTGGTTTTTAAACTTTTTGAACTACAAATTCTCCCTCATCTTATCACTTTTATATTCAACTATTTTTCCAGCCTCTATCTCAATATCATCAGCATCCCTAAGCCCAGAAATTTGCGATTTATTTAAAATTGAAAAATGCTCTACTTCTGCAAGATATTCTGGAATTTGCCAGATTTCTTCTTCACTAGTCATCCAATTTTCATCATCAAACATGCTTAAATCAACAACATCAGAATAACTTCTCAATGTTTTCTTACCTTTATCATTAAAATATTCATGAAAATAACTCATTACAAGTTCATGAATTGAATTATAAACAGGCTCCCTATATCTTAGAGAATAATGATTTGTTTTTGATATAGCTCCCCACTTTCCATCTTTTTCAAAAACAGCAATAACATGATCAAAATCATGTTCATTTGCAGTTAAATCAACAAGTAAAGGTGGATATCCATTAACTCTTAAAATCAATGCCGCAAGAATCGCTCCTTCAACACAATGGCACCTATTCTTCTCTAACACCATCCTTGGTGAGTAACAGCTATCCTTTCCATCTTCCTCAAAGTTTATAGGAATTTTATTAATAAAATCTTGAATTTTTCCAGGAGTATTGAGACTCTTGAATAATTTTATTTCTTCTTTTGTCAAGTCAAACATTTTACACCTCAAATCTCTCAATGGCTTCCTTCTCAATGAAATGCATTTCTCCAGGAATAATAAAACAATATGGAGAAGTTATATTCTTTATTTTTTTCTTCAAATTTTTAATATTGCCATAATAAAACCTACTATTATCAGTTCCCAGATTGCAGCAAACCAATATCTGATTTAAATTAAAACACCTTTTCTTACCTGCTCTTTCCAATTGTTCAAATGCCTTTTCACTTTCCAAAGAAATGTCTACTAAAATAAGAGAATGGGCTTTTATTGAATTATTTTGTTCAACAAATTCTAGAAAACTATCAGGTTCATAATTTTTCTGCCACCTTGGCATTGAAGAGATTTTTCCAAATTTATACAATTGGAGTCCAGATTCTGCAATTGCATCAAAAACACTTGCAGAATATAAAATACAATATTTTACTTTATTTTTCAAACAATCCATAATAATTGAAATATGTGTTGTTGCAAATAAAGGGCATCCATAAACAAGCAAACAAACATCTTCTTTTTTGCTTTCTTTTATCCATCTTTCACTTTCAACATCCTTCCTATCCATCTTAACAACCTTTTTACCAATAACTTTTTCTAAATTTTCAATTTTATAAGGAAAATCAACAGTATAACTCTCAAGATAAATTTTCTTGCATTTTTTAACAATTTCAAGACCTTCGAGTGAAATTCCTTTTTCATTGAGTCCAAGTCCAATTAAATATAACATAAGAATAATAAAGAAATATTCTTAATAAAACTAACTAATCTCTCAAATCCTCGCCAATGGAATATCCCTTTCACAACAACTCATTCCATTCAAATCATATCCATGTTCTCTTAACATCTCTACAGCAAATCTCGTTCTTTCAACAATAGTATTATAAATCTCATCAGGTATACCTATATTTGGAAAATCATTTAAATTAGTTATTAATTCCAATCTTGGTTGAGCTAAGGCTTTCATTTTAGGAATAATTCTTTCAGCCCATCTTTTCTTATGCTCTGGAAATATTTCAAATCTTCTTAAAACTTCTCTATAATCATGAACCGGAATATCATAGGGCCTATTTTCTAAAATAGCACAGGCAGTATCTAATGCCCAAACCCCCATATCTTCTTCTGTTGCAAGAGGATTAGGTTTATCACCATTTCCCTTTACATGATGATATTGCTTTCTATGCCTTTCTCTTGAAGCATAAATTAGTTCTTGAATAGGAGACTCAGAACTTCCTTCTCTGAACATCAATGCAAGTCCTTTAATAACATCCCATTCATATTTATTTCCTGGACCAACTAAATCATGAGGTATTTCTGGATCAAAGTGTCCAATACAATATGGTGCTGCAAAATAATGAAAATTAGTAGAATGTCTTAGAGTTGAAAGTAAAAAATCAAAAACCTCTAATTGAGTTGGAAGATAAAGTTCTGACTGATTCGTATTTGGCTCACTGGGTTCTGCTTCTTCATCGTCCATAATCTTTCTAAGAAAACCTAGCTTATAAGCATTAAGCAAGGCTTATAAACTATAGAATTAATCAATTTTTCCTACTAGAAACAAGTACTAATGGCTTTTCCAAACAATTGTTAGAAAAGTTATTACAATAAAAAACAAACCAATTGCAAAAGCAAGCTTATATTCAAAACCAGAAATTAATACAACAATCGCAGAAATAAACGAAATAACAGAAATAAAAATCATCCTTTTCCTCCATTTCTTAATTTCATCTTTGCATATTTTTGCAAGATAAAGTCCGCTTGGAAATCCAAGTATTAATAATATAATGTAAAGCAGATTATTTAGCATAGATTAATGAGTAAAATTCAATATATAAAGATTATTAAAAAGGGCTATTGTTGAATAGGATAGAGTCGAATCATAGAAAAGATTATAAACAATTACTTCTTATATCTATTATCAAATCCCCGGTATGGCCTTTTAGGTAATGCCGGGAGTACTTTTTATGGAAAAAAGAAGGGCTATAATTTTTATTGATGGAAGTAATTGGTACCATAACTCCAAATCTGTAATTAAACCTGGAAAAATAGACTTTGTTAAACTTTCTAAATTTATTTGTATTCATTTTAATTTTAATTTGAAAGAAATAAGATACTATAATTCAGTGCCACATCTTTTTGATGGAGAAGAGATTTATCATAAACATATAAAATTTTTAGAAGACTTAAAAAAACAAGGCATCATAGTTAAAACAAGAAAACTCAAAAAAATAATAAAAAATGAAATAAGTGTAGAGAAAGGAGTAGATGTTTTGATTAGTGCTGATATGATTAAAAAATCTCTTGTTGATAATGATTGTGAAGTTTGCATACTTATTTCAGGTGATGCTGATTTTATTCCAGTCATGGAAATTATAAAAGAATCAAAAAAAGAAGCTATTTCTTGCTGCGTCATCCAAGGTTATGGAAGAGAATTGCTTCAGGGAAAATTTAGATATTTAATATTAAAAAAAGAAGACTTAGAGAAGTGTCAAAAATAACAAAAAAAGAAAAAGAAAAAATTTTAGTTTATTTTGGGAAACCTGCATCTGCCCATTGTAAAAGCTCTTTGTCTATGCAAAGATATTGCACAATAAATTTAGAATCATTAACCCAATCATTGTGTGACTGTGCTTGATTCAAATCTAATGTTTGGTCGCAAGATAAGATGCCCTCATTATCATAATTAAAATATTGTGTATTGGGATGGACTATCCCTCCAAAACCCATCAAGCACTCACTATTTGATCCACATTCAGTATGTCCATTAGTTATTCTAATAGGTTGCCCATCTCTCTGACTTATACCTAACCAAATCTGCCCAGTTGTTTTTGCATCACCAAACATCTCTCCCACGCCAGAATAAGTTGCCTTATTAGATAAATTTTTCATTAAGCTATCTACTTCAGCCTTTGTATAAACATTAAACTTGCCACCTTTATCTTGTTTAACTTTTATCACATTTCCAGTTATACTATTGGATACAACTGCTCCAAGAACTCCTGCAACAAAAGCAACAATAACAACTATTGCTAAAAACTTCATATTATTATTTTTCATAATATATTTTTATTTAACCTCCTTTCATTCTTTTTTAAATTTTAATCTATGATAATAAAATTCTGGGAGATATATATATATATCGTTTATTAATTTTTTTGAATAATAGAAAAGATTATAAATGATTAATACTTTGGATATTTAATTAACTCCCCGGTATGGTCTTTGACAATGCCGGGCTTACTTTTTATGGCAATAAGAGAAGTAATTATTTTTATAGATGGCAGTAATTGGTATCATAATTCTAAATCATTAATCGATAAATCAAAAAGAATTGATTTTAATTGTTTGGCTGAGTTTATATGTAATAGGTTTAATTTAAAATTAAAACAAATAAGATATTATAATGCTGTTCCTGATGTTTCTGAGAATGAGGAGATTTATTATAAACATCTTGAATTTTTAGATAAACTGAAAAAAGATAATATAGTTATAAAGACAAGGAAATTAAAATATATAAAAAACCTTAAAATAAAAATAGAGAAAGGAGTAGATGTTCTTATAGCATCAGATATGATTAGAAAAACTTTAGTTGAAAAAGAGTGTGCTGTTTGCGTTCTAATTTCAGGTGATGCGGATTTTATTCCTTCGATGCAAATCATTAAGGATGCTGGTTATGAAATCATTGTTTGTTCTACTAAACAAGGATTTGCGAATGAATTAAGACAAGGTAAGTTTAGATATCATGTTTTTAAAAAAGAAGACTTAGAGAAATGCCTAAAGTAGCAAGAAAATAAAAATTAAACCCATCCATATCTTAAAACAATGAAAGAATCAACAATCATAAATGAAATAAAATCCAACAAGATATTCATATATCCAACAGACACAATCTATGGAATTGGATGCAATGCAGAAAACAAAGAAGCAGTTGAAAAAATAAAACAAATAAAACAAAGAGATAACAAACCCCTTTCAATAATAGCTCCAAATTTAGAGTGGATACACAAACATTTGATTGTTGATTGTGATTTAAACAAATATCTTCCAGGACCATACACAATTATTTTAAAAAAGAAAGATTTTTCTTTTTTATCATATGTATCTTCAACTGATTCTTTAGGAATTCGTATTCCAAACAACCCCTTCACAAAAATAATCCAAAAATCGAACCTTCCCTTTATCACCACATCTGTAAATCTTTCAGGAGAACCATTTTTAACAAAGATTTCAGACCTAAAACCAAAAATAAAAAATCAAGTTGACCATATAATTGATATAGGAGAATTAAATGGCAGACCTTCAACATTAATAATTAATGGAAGAGAGATTAATAGATAACCTTATTAATAACAAACATTTAATCTAATAATGGGACTTGAAGATTGGCAAGATGTAATTGATAAGGATTTTCCAGAACAAGGTCCAATAACTGATGAAACAGTTAGAGCAATGCAAGAACACGCTCAAAGATATGGTGGAACCATGCGAGAAGCAACAGGAAGAATCTTTACTGATGAATCCTATGAACAAATGAGAAAACAAGTTCTTTCTGAACCATTACCTTAATTTATAATTACCATATTCATTATGACATAAAAAAATTTACTTATATGCACTTGCTTAACATATAGATTATTAACATTAACAAGAATTAAAAAATATGTATTTGTAAACGTAATTTCTTATAATTTGCTGGCTTTAG
>CAYHLB010000034.1:0-9086 GCA_964357325.1 Candidatus Woesearchaeota archaeon | reverse complement strand
ATAATTGAGGTTCCAAAAAGCAAATTTCAAAAGGTTTAAAATGCTCAACTACTGTTATTAAAGAGTAGTAAATAAAAAGCAAAAAGATTTTAAACTCCTGATACTATCTAATCCAAGAGGTAAAAAAATTAATGAAAAATCTTCTAGCAAAACTTGGTGGAGCTTTAGCAATTTCTACTGCTTTAACTTCAGCACCTGAAAAAGCAGAAGCTCAATATATTTATTATCCAGCACCTTATTCAACACCAAGTGCAAGAATCCATACTCGCATAGGTCCTTTTGGTGGAGTAAGAAGCCATATTGACATATATCAACCACTTGCTCCTGTGTTTGTTAATCCTTCACCAATATTTGTTCATCCAGCTCCTCTGTTTATACAACCAGCACCAAGAATACTAATCCAACCTTCACCAATATTTGTTCAGCCAGCTCCTCTGTTTATACAACCAGCTCCAATATATATACAAACACAACCAATATATGTAAATCCAACACCTATCCTTATTCATCCAGCACCAAGAACCCATATTTGCTGGTAAAAAAGTAAAATTTACAAAAACAAGTTATCTAAAAATAACTACCAATCAGTAATTAATATACAACCATAACCTTTTTAAAATAAAAATTAATAAAATAAACATGAAAAATCTATCAAAAATTATTGGAGCAGGAATAATATTATTAACTCCATTATCATTAGAAAAAGCAGAAGCAGATACTCATATCAGTTATAGTAGATCAACTCCAAATAAAACAGTTAGAGTAGAAAAAACAACACAATTATACCTAACTCCTCATTGTTGCCATAATGACCTAACAAGAAGAGTGGATATAACAAAAACTCGTATAACTCCTTATTCCCATACAACAGTAACAATACATAGGGGAGGTTGCTCAAATCACGTTCATACTGCTCCACAGCATATCCATATAGCTCCTGTTCAAACTTATCAAATTCAAACAACCACTACAACCAGAACTACAATTACACCAGTTAGGCAAATTTATCACTCATTACCTTAATTCTACACTGCCAAGATTTCTAAAGATATTTTCCAAATAATTATTATTAATTTCTATTAACAACAAAGGAATTTATGAATAAGAGAAACTTAAATTGTAATACTTACCTAACTAACTCTTATTAACAATAATTATAATATTAGAATTTCATCTTGACGAATGTCAGATAAAATTCAGTTTTTTCTCTTTAGAAACCTAAGCTAGTACATAAATTCTATAGTTTTAAAAACCTATTTTTCCAATTATATTAATGAATGCAAAAGAACTATTCCAACAAACAAAAAAAGCATGGGATTGGGTCTGGAATTCAGATTCAATATTTAGCTGGATAGTTGCACTAATCCTCATATTTTTATTTGTAAAGTTTATATTTTTTCCAGGACTTTCTCTAATAATGGGAACTCCTCTGCCATTAGCAGGAGTTGAATCCTCAAGCATGGACCATCAAATAGTGAAAGATGATCTCTCAAGATTAAATCTATGCGGAACAACCTATTCTTCTAAAGAAAAAAAACACATTAGTTTTAATGAATATTGGAGCAGATGTGGAAAATGGTATGAAGATAGAAACATAACAAAAAAACAATTTTCAGGATTTACATTAAAAAATGGATTTGCAAAAGGAGACATTATGATAGTTTGGGGAAGATTCACACCTAAAGTAGGGGATGTAATAATATTTAAACCAAATTTAGATTCTGCTGCACCAAGACCAATAATCCATAGAATAGTCAAAATAAACAATACCATACAAACAAAAGGAGACCACAATGGAGAACAGCTTGTTTATTCAAATAACCAATTTAGAACTGATGAAACAACAATCCAGCAAAATCAAGTAATAGGAAAAGCAATCCTAAAAATACCCTATCTTGGCTACCTTAAAATTTGGATGGTAGAACTAATGAATAGGGTTCTTCAGTAAAGAAAGCCTTATATAATACTAATAAGTTAAAATAAAGTAAAATAAACATTATATAAATAAAGAAAAGATGGAATTTTGTCCAAAGTGCGGCTGTGTATTGATTGAAAAAACAAAAGGCAATTTTTCTTGCGGTAGATGCAATTTCAAATCAAAAAACAAAGTAAAAATAGAATCCTCTGAAAAAATAGAGCAAAAACCAGAAATTGGAATAATAAGAAACAAAGATATTGATATATACCCGGTTATCAATGCAATATGTCCAAAGTGCAATAATAAAGAAGCCTGGTTTTGGACATCCCAAACTCGTTCAGGTGATGAAGCTGAAACAAGATTTCTTCGTTGCACCAAGTGCAAGCATACATGGCGAGAATATAGGTAGAAAATGATTGAATATACATAAAAGTCTGATATTTTTCAACAATCAACTTAATAATTCATTCATATTAAATTGCCCGATTAAATGTTTATATCTTTCAGGAACTAGATCGGGATTATATCTTCCGACGGTATCAGAAAGAAAGGTTAAATGTTCTTCAGTTCTACCACGATTACATAAACCATTAGGATCAATTTGTATTGCTTCTTCCATAAGTGAATACACTCTCTCAACCTCTTCCTTAGAAACAGTCCTTAATTGATCTATTGCTCTTACAATAATATTACTACGAGCATGACTGAGTTCTCTTGCAAATCTATATGCTTGTGAATCTGTTGGAGGAAATGCTTCAGAAACATCAACCCCAGAATTTATAATAATATTAATTAGTTCTTCAAGTCTATCACAAGCCCCATTCAAATCTGGCCTAGGACAATCTTCATATAACATAGCCAATTAATAAAATATCAATTTATAAATATTCCCTCGGAATATACCTAATTCTAAAATCATAAGATTTCTCACATTTTATGTATATTCACACCTTCTTTATGATAATCTGGCAAGAGTATAGATGAATAGCAAATCATTATTAATAAATCTACTATACTCAAGTAGAGAATATCGATAATTACTAAATTAAAAATTATCCATATAAAAAAGGATATCTTGAAAACGTATAAACCAACAAATCACTTATTTACCATGATTATGTTTCTCTATCATATCAGTTAATTCCGTATCTTCTTTATTCATTTCTTCACTGGCTTTAATCTGTTTGTCTTTTAAAAAAGTAAAAATAATAAATAAGATTATTGCAGTTATTATCAAAATAAAAACAATTAATCTTTGATCTTTTAAAAAATATTTCACAACATAATCATAAAAAAGCAATACAAACAAGTTTCCAAATAAACTCAAAAATATCCCCCATTTAAGCCCATTATAAAACCTATCTTTCCTCCCAAGCTCATTTATGAACAATAACTTTGACTCTATATCTTTTAATGAAATTTTAGGTTCCTTTGGCTCTTTTTTCTTAGGACTCATAAGAAACAAAAAACAAATAGCTTCTTAAGTTTTTCTATACTTTTAAATATATTTATATTAACTACTTTAAGTGAATCACAACAATTCTTTTAAACCATGATTCTATGAATTTTTAATGAAAAAATCTCATAAAATAATCACTATAATAATCATTCTACTAGCAATAGCCTTAATCTCTTTCTATGGCTACAAACATTATCAAGAAACAAAAGAAATTCAGGAAATGAACAAAGTTGAATTTAAATTACTGACCTGCGTCAGCAATTGCTCAATAATCCATTCTCTTAAAACCAATATAAGTTCAATAAGTAAACCATGTCTAGACAATTGCACAAATGAAAACAGAGTTTCATTAGAATTGCAGAAAAAATATCCAAAACAACAATTAATAAAAGATTATGGTTATGTTCAATGCTTAAGAGCAATAGATGTCAGAGATTCTATGACCTATGAAAAATACCAATCCTGTTTAATAACCCTTCTTCCAAAATTAAAGGAAAAATATTCATATCTAAACTAATCTAGTAGATAGCATATTCCCTGGTAGATAAACATTTTTCTTGCAGAAATGTTTAGTAACTGAAATGACCTTGCTTTTTCTATCCCTTTAGCTCTTATATGCTTCTCTTCTTATCCTATTCCATGGAGCTAATGATAAAAATTGGAAAACAAATTTGGACTATGGACAATTTGTTTTCAATAATCTCTGATTTTTGAGCAAAAAAATCAGCAAATGTTTATCTACTGATTCCCACAATAATATTTAAATACCGTAATTTGTAATAAGGATTATAAGGAATAAAAAAAGATGGACGCAAAAATACACATGGTTGCTACTGCATCAGAAGTTTTTTCTTTTTTAAAAAAGAATCCAAATTCAATACATGAAGATGTTTTTCAGTATATTTCAGAATACATCAATAGACAAAAAATAAGGGAAGAAAAAACAAAAGTAGCAATGATAGGTTCTGCTGGAAAAGCTTTTGAAATGGCTAATAAAAACCCAACAGTTCCTGAAAAAATACTTCTAAAAGACTTTATGGAAGAAATTCCAGGAATTCTATCAAGAATTGAAGAATAATGTAAAAAAAGCATATAGCACTATTCTTTCTAGCTAATCCAATCTTAAAAATAATTACTTGTAATTGTTTAAACAAATTTTAACATACTAATAAGAATAGATTATTTAATACAATCACAAGGCTTATAGCCTGAATTTAAAGCAGTATTTTTTGATTTAAAAACAATCTTAGATTTAGGTTTAATGTTCTTTGTAAAAATACATTCAGGAATATGAAACTTTTTTCCAGTTTTAGAGGCAATAAAATGCTTAGCCCTTGATTTTACAACAGAAGCTTTAACAACCCTAACATTTCTAACAATAGTTTTATTGCCAGTTTTATCAAGTCTTTCTGAAAGCTGAGCTTGAGTTCTAGCAAGTTGTAAAACTTGTTCCTGTAACTTAACAATATCAGACCTAGCTCTTCTAAAAGATTCAGAAATATTTTTTTCAAGATTATTCATATAAAATCTTAAATTCCATTATTTATAAATTCTTCTATAGTGTAATCATTATAAAATAATAACAGAATTTTTAAACTAATCAAAATAAAACAAGCACATACTTTTTTAAATTAACTCTATCTAATAAAAATATGGATGCGTAGCTCAGCCCGGTTAGAGTACCTGACTCTTAATCAGGGTGCCGGGGGTTCAAATCCCCCCGCGTCCATTTTATTTTTATCTATAAATATACTGTATATTTAAAAACTCAAAACTCCAAGCACTATAATGCAAAATTACTCAAAAAGCATTCCAATTATAATGCCTATTTTAGAAAAGCATTTTAATTATACAGAAAGAACAACTCTCAATAAAATGAGAAAAGAAGACAAAGACCCATTTAAAATTCTTATTTCCTGTCTTCTTTCTTTAAGGTCAAGAGATGAAACAACTGAAAAAATATCAAACCACTTATTTCAAATAGCAGACACTCCTGAAAAAATACTCTCCATTCATCTATCAAAACTAGAAGGCATAATCTATTCAACAGGACACTATCATAAAAAAGCTCTAACTCTTCAAAGTGTTTCAAAAGAGCTAATAGAAAGATTTAACAGTAAAGTTCCAAACACAAAAGAAGAACTTTTATCAATAAAAAGCATAGGCCCTAAAACAGCAAACATTGTTCTTAATTTTGCATTTGACCAAGAAGTTCTTCCCATTGACATTCATTGCCACAGAATACCTAACAGATTAGGGTGGGTTAAAACAAGAACACCAGAACAAACAGAATTTGCTTTAATGAAAATACTTCCAAGACAATACTGGTTTGAATTTAATGGTATCTTTGTCCTGTTCGGAAGAACAATCTGTTCTCCTATTTCACCAAAATGTTCTCAATGCCCAATAAGCAGATATTGTCCAAAAATAGGAGTAGAAAAATCAAGATGATTTTTCTAATCTCCTGATTGAATCTCTAAAACTATTCTCAAAATCAGGAAATAAACCTGGCAATTTTCGAGCATCATCGGCAGTATTATCTGCCTTAGCATCATAGCAAGAGGTAAGTTTCATCTCACCACTTTCTAACTTTTTTCTAATACATTCATAATCACAGCAATCCATAATAATCAATAACAATACGACTTTATTAATATTATTGCAAGTAAAAACATATCTTAAAATTTAAATAAAAATAGAAAAAATAAAAATTACCCCTATTTTGCACCGGCTATCAGTCCAAAGTAAAATTATAATTTTCTTCTTATATTTTCAATATGTTCTGAAATTTCTTCGCCTTTCTTTGTTAACTCAATCAGTTTTATTCTACCCTTTTTTTGAAAGCTAACAAGGCCTAAAACTTCAAGTGTTTGCAAAATCTTAACTGCATGCGAATAAGTACAGTCAACTTCTTTGGCAAGCACAGAACCATATCTTACCTTAGACATTTTTCTCAAAGCAACTAGCATTAAAGCTGGCTTTCTTCTAAAAAAGATGTCGAAATTATCCTTCATTTTAAGTTTATTTGTTATTTATTGATTTTTGAAGATACATTTTTTTATATATATTCCAAAACTATCTTATTAATGTTGTATATTTCTTATTTATAAAACTTCCTATGCAAAAAATTCATCATTTAGTAACAAAAACAAGTCGCCTTAAAAAATAGTAACTTCCTGTTACCACTAGAAATTAACCTTAAAAGTAACTTTCCCAGAAATAGAATTATAAATGCTAAGATAACCCTTTGCAAACAATTCAGCATTTCCAGCAACCATCTTTATTTCAGTATTTCCATTTGCAACAGAATTTTTCATAAAAATCCCTATATCATTAGACAAAATAGCCTTTACAGCCTCTTCCTTGCTTAAAATAACCATTATATCCTTATTATCATTAGATTCTTTAATAGTATTAGGAATTCTATCCATTATTTCAGAACTCCATACTTCTTCATCAACAACAACCTCAATTACAGGATTTCCAAAACCAATAGCACTATGCAACTCATTGACACCAAGCCCCTGTAAAATATAATTAATATATTCTTCATTAAACTCCCTAACCCCTTCCTCAATAATTTTGCTCTCATTATAAGCTTGTAGAACCTCATTATTACCAGAATTTCCGCCACTAGAATTAACTGAGCTATTTTGAAGAGCAAATTTACTTTTAATAGAGTTTATTGGATTTGAAATAATCTGCTTAGCAGTGCCTTCTCCAGATGTCTTTTCAGAAGACCTAAAAAATAAGTATCCTAAATAAACTCCAAGTATAAAAATAATTAAAATAATAACAATTATAAGAACTGCAGCAACCCACCCCTTCTTTCCTTTCATACAGAATCAAGAAAATAAGAATATTTAAATATAATCCTATTCATATAAAATCATGATAGACATCAGACTAATAAGAGAAAATCCTGAAATTGTAAAAGAAAACATAAAAAGAAAGCTTCAAGACCATAAACTTCCTTTAGTTGATAAAATAAAGAAAAAAGATGAAGAATGGAGAAAAGTAAAGTTCCAAGCAGACAATCTTAGAAAAGAAAGAAATCAGGTTTCAGAAGGAATAAATCAAGCAAAAAAAGAAAAAGACAACAAAAAAGCAGAACAATTAATAAAAAAAGCAAAATCAATTCCAGAAGAAATAGAAAAATTAGAAAAACAAGAACAAACTCTGGAACAAGAAATAAGACAAATGATGTTGCAAATACCAAACATTATGTCAAAAGAAGTTCCAATAGGAAAAGATGCTTCTGAAAATGTAGAAATAAAAAAAGGTGGAAAAATACCCTATTTTGATTTTCCAATAAAAAATCATGTAGAACTTGCAGAAGCACTGGAAATTGCAGACTTTGACGCAGCTGGAAGAGTTTCTGGAAAGGGATTCTATTATCTAAAAAACGAACTAGCTATCTTAAATCAAGCCCTAATAAGATTTGCAATTGACTTCATGAGAGAGAAAGGATATGAATACATAGAAACTCCCCTAATGCTCAATGAAAAATCAGTTTATGCATCAATGGACAAAGCAGCAATTGAGCAATCAGTATATTCAATCAAAGATGAAGATTTAAACCTGATAGGAACAGCAGAACAATCTCTTTTAGCAATGCATTCAGGAGATGTTATTTCAGAAGAAAAACTTCCAAAAAAATATTTCTCCTATTCAATGTGCTTTAGAAAAGAAGTTGGAGCCCATGGAATAAATGAAAAAGGGCTCTGGAGAACCCATCAATTTAATAAAATAGAACAATTCATCTTCTGCAAACCAGAAGATTCTGAAAAACTTTATAAAGAATTAATGGAAAATTCAGAAGAAATTCTAGAACAATTAGAACTTCCATACCGTATTATTGATCTCTGTGCAGGAGACATGGCTGATTGGAAATATAGAAGTGCTGATTTAGAAGTTTGGAGACCTACAACAAAAGAATATGGCGAAGTAATGTCCTTATCCAATTGCACTGAATATCAAGCAAGAAAACTTGATATAAAATGCATTGACAAACATGGCAATAGAAGAGTTCTTCATACATTGAATGATACAGCAATGGCAACTTCAAGAATAATGATACTTCTCTTAGAAAACAACCAGCAAAAAGACGGCTCAATTACAATTCCAAAAGTTCTTCAGAAATACACAGGGTTTAAAGAGATAAAGAAGAAGAAATAAACCTTAAAAACCCTAAATAATTCTATTATATATGATAAACAATCCACAACACATAGCAATTATTCTTGACGGCAATAGGCGATTTGCAAAAAGACTTATGCTCGAACCATGGAAAGGCCACCAATATGGAAAAGAAAAAGTAGAAAATCTAATAAGATACGCATCTGCATTAAAAATTAAACAAGTAACTTTCTATGCCTTGTCCCAAGAAAATATAAAAAGTAGACCAAAAGCAGAGCTAGAATATTTATTCAAACTATTCAAAGAAGTATTCTCCTCAATGGATAGAAAAGAAATAAAAACAAAAGGAATAAGATTTAAATTTATAGGTGACCTTAATTTACTGCCACAAGAATTAGAAAAAGAATGTCTAAAACTAGAGAAAGAAACAAAGAAAAATTCAAAACTAATATTTAACATTGCAATGGCCTATGGTGGAAGACAAGAAATAATTCAAGCAATTAAAAAAATAATAAAAAGCAAAATTCCAGAAAACAAGATAACTGAAAAAATAATTGAAAAATATCTCTA
>CAYHLB010000033.1:0-9153 GCA_964357325.1 Candidatus Woesearchaeota archaeon | reverse complement strand
GGACTTTGAGGGTTAATGATACACTTGATACAACTCCTCCTGTTGTTAATTTAATATCTCCTGCAAATGGAACAAATGCAACATCCATGACCTTATGGTTTTCTGGTAATTTTACAGATAATATCCAATTGAAAAATGCAACATTATATGTTTGGAATTCTTCGAATGCTGTTATTAATATGACTATTGTAAATGTAACTGGGACTTTGAATTCTTCAAATATTTCTGTTACACTTCCTTATGGAGGAACATTTAGATGGAATTATTATGCATGTGATAATTCTTCAAATTGTGCTTGGAATGCAACTAACTGGACTGTGATTGCTCCGAGAATTAATATTAGTCTTTCTTGGTGTCCTGATGGAAATATGAGTGTTAGAAATGGAAGGTTTTTTATGACAAGTTGGAATGTTATGTGTGTTGAAGGAAATTGTGGGCAGATAACTACTAATGTTGATCCTGATAGTGCGCCGAATGGACATGTGTGGAATGCTACTGATGTAAATGGATCTTCCTTGGGAATTGCAACTGATAACCTTGGAAATGTGTACATAACTGGAATAACTAATCAATTAAATACAAATGAAGATAATTTTCATATTGTAAAATATAATGCATCAAATGGAACTAAAATATGGAATGTTAGTTTTGATGACGGTGGGATAGATAGTGGAGGACAAATTGCAACTGATACTTCTGGAAGTACTTATATCGCAGGATATACTCAGGGAACAGGTCCTACTTATTATATAACAAAATATAATTCTTCTGGAAGCCAAATGTGGAACTATAGTTTAAAGAATTATACTGGTTCTGGCAGTGGTGCAGGAGTAGGGATAGCAGTTTCAAATAGTGGATTTGTTTATGCAACTGGAAGCTATGGGATTGGAAATCCTGATGCTTGGTCTTATAATAAGGCAATTATTTCTAAACATAATTCGTCTAATGGAAGCAGAATATTTTCTATTGAACGTTATAATGGAACTATTCACAGCATTACTCTTGATGAGAATGAAAGCTTTTATGTAGTAGGTTCTAATTTAGATAGTGGAAATAATTATAGTATTGAGAAATATAATTCGTCTGGAAGTTTTGTTTGGGAAGTAATTGAACCTACCAGTATATCATTTAATGAAATTGCTTATTTTAATCAAGGTATTTTTGTTGCTGGTTCTACAAATAATAATTTCTTTGTAATGAAATTTAATTCTTCAGGAAGTAATATCTGGAATACTACCTATGATAGTGGGGGAAATGATGCTGCTAATGGAATTTCAGTTGACAGTTCTGGTATTTATGTTACAGGTACTGGAGGTGGAAATTATACTACTGTAAAATATAATTCTTCAGGACAGCAGGTCTGGAATAAAACTGATGTTGCTGGAAATTCTTATGGAATAGCTCTTGATAATCAAAGTTCTATTTATGTAACTGGGCAATATAATAATAAGTTTTACACAATAAAATATAATTACACAGTTTCATCTACTAATTGTTCTGTAGGAACAATTTCTACAAATTCAAGTGCAACTCCATTTTATACAAATGCAAGTGAAAATCCTTTTAATACAAGCTCGCTTGTTGGAGGACAAAATTATAGTTTTGATATGTGGGTTTATGCAAATAATGCTGATTCTACTTGCGAGTATAATTTCTTTACAGATATAAATTGGACTTCTGATGGTGGAAACAGCAGAAGAAGCCAGACTTGCGTTGTAAGAATACTTGCTGATAATCCTCCAGTTGTTTATTTAAACTCTTCAGCAAATGGAACCAATGTTTCTAGTGCTGTGCAATATTTTGCTGCAAACTTTATAGATGATTGGCAACTTGTGAATGCAACACTTTATATTTGGAATTCTTCGAATGCGATTATTAATATGACTACTGTAAATGTAAGTGGAATAAGCAATAGTTCTAATATTTCTTTTACACTTCCATATGGGGGAAGCTTTAGGTGGAATTATTATGTTTGTGATAATTCTTCGAATTGTGCGTGGAACAATAGCAATTGGACTGTGATTTATGCAATTCCAACAATTGCGATTTCAGTCATTACATCTTCAAATCTTTCACAGACATTTAATGCAACACAAAATCAATTCTTTAATGTTACTGTTAATGTCACATGCTTGACTGGAAATTGTGGTGTAATTAATGTTAGTTTAGATCCGCCTATGCCTCCAAACGTATATCTAATTTCCCCTTCTAATGGAACTTATGTAATATCTTCAATGCAATATTTTGTTAGTAACATAATTAATCGAACTCAAGCAGTCAATTTAGTAAATGCAACAATTTATGTTTGGAATTCAACAAATGGTGTTGTTAATCAAACAACTCAGAATATATCGGGATATTTAAATATAACAAATATAAGTGTTGTTTTACCTTACACAGATACATTTACATGGAATTATTATGGATGCAACAATGCAGTCCTTTGTTCGTGGAACAACACTAATTGGACAATAACCTATCAACTATCAAAAGGCCTTATTTCTACAGTTGTTGGAACAACCCCTTTTTATACAAATGTTTCAAATCCTTATAATATTTCACTTTCTGCTGGCCAGAGCCAAATTATTACATTCTGGGTGAATGCTACTGGTGTTGTTGGAGATGCTTATACATTTTTTGCTTATGCGAATCTAACATCTAATTTGTCTATTTCAAATATTACCGGAACTTGGAATGTAACAATAATAGCTATTTCAGATACCACTTCTCCATCATTAACGATCAATTCTCCAACAGCAATAACATATTCAAGCTCATCAATAACTTTTAATGTAACCTTAGATGAAAATGGCTATTGTGTTTATTCTTTGAATTCAGGTGTTACAAACATAACAATGAGTACTAATGATAATTTGAGTTTCTATAACACCTCCACTCTTTCAGATGCAAGCTATATAGTTAAATTCTATTGTAATGATAGTGCTGGAAACAGAAATGATAGCTCAAGTGTAAGTTTCAGTGTAAGCACTTCTGGAGGCAGTACTACTACTGGGGGCGGAGGCGGAGGGGGTGGAGGAGGAGGTGGAAATGTGACTCCTTTGGATAATTGTACTTCAGATTGGCAATGTGGAAATTGGAGTTCTTGTACAACTGGTCAGCAAACAAGAATTTGCACTGATTCTGGCAATTGTAATACTACTTCTGGAATGCCTTCTCATTCTCAAGCATGTTCTGTTCTATGTAGTCCAAGTTGGCAATGTGGTAATTGGGGTCTTTGTGTAAATCGTCAACAGACAAGAATTTGCAGTGATTCAAATAATTGTAATTTAGGAAATTCTGTAGAAGTGCAAACTTGTATTAGTCCTCCTGATAAAATCAATAAAGTTCCTGAGGTAGTAAATTGGCAATGCAGTGATTGGAGTGAATGCGAGGCTGATTATGGCACTAGTGATTTAATTAAGGGTAATCTTGTGTTTAAGGGGTTGATTAAAAGAAAATGTACTAATCCAGTTACTTTGGAAGTTGTTGAAGAGAAGAAGGTTTGTGAATCTAAATCTAAAATTACAATAACTGAAAAAGAAGAATGTAATACAAATTCATTGCAAGTTCTTGATGAAAAGAAAGAATTGATTTCAAGAATGAATTTGGATAGAGCGAGTAATAGGCTTAATCTGCAGTTTGTATTAGGCAATTCAACTTATTGTCCTTATTGCTATGATAAAATAAAGAATTATGATGAAGATGGTGTTGATTGCTCTAATAAAACTAATGGAAGTTGTCCTGTTTGTAAGAACCAGACTATAAAATGCCTGAAGAATGAAGATTGCGGACAAAGTTTCGAACTTTTCTGCAAGGGAACTAAATCCTGCATCACTACACCAAAATGTTTAAGTCCTGGAACAATCAAATCAAGATGCACATATAGCGATAAATGCACAAGCTGTCCTAGTGGATGCTTGAATGGAAATTGCAGCATAAAATGCTATAACAGCAGTGATTGTGGGCAGGCAACTGAGCCTATTTGCAAAGGTACATTATCATGCATCACTATTCCTAAATGCTCTAGTCCTGGAACATATAAATCATCATGCTCTTTTAATGAGAAATGCACAAGCTGCACATCTGGATGCTTGGGTGGAAACTGCAGCATAAAATGTTATAGTGACAATGATTGTGAAATTGAAATATTTACAGAGCCATTCTGCAAAGCAAGCAAAACATGCATTAAAATATCCAAATGCTCTAGTCCTGGAACAATCAAATCTAAATGTTCTATGTCAGATAAATGCTCTAATTGCAAGCTTGGATGCTTGAATGGAATTTGCAATGGAAACCAGACAATAAAATGCTATAGCAATAAAGATTGTGGGACAAATATATTTATTGGAGAAAAATCCTGCTCAGTGGATGGCAAAAGCATATTGCAAAATTATATTAGTTATAATTGCAATAATCCTGTAACTTTCTATAGTTCTTGCACTAATTCAACAAACCTTAAGACAGTACAAAATTGTTCTAGTGGAGAAAAATGCTTAAATGGAAATTGTATTATTGATAAAGAAATTAATGTTTCTGTATGCAACCCTCTTGATTGCAATGACAATAATTTATGCACAGATGATTCATGCGATACAAAGACAGGAATCTGCATGCACAATCAAATTAATTGCATTCAAGGGCAAACATGCGATTCTAAAGTCGGAAGATGCTCAAGTAACATTTGTTCAACTAATTCTGATTGCGGAACAAATCATTTCCTTAACCAGAAGTTCTGTAAGGCAAATGAGATTTATGACAAGTTTTTGAGCTATAAATGTGAATCTTTAACAACAAACAGCATTCCTTCGAGAACCTATAGTCTTTGCACTAATTTGACTGAAGACAAGATGGTTGGATCCTGCAAGTTTAAATGTGCTTTAGGACAATGCTTGTCCCAATGCAAAAATAATTCAGAATGTGGTGAAAAGCAAATCTGCATCAGTGAGGAATGCAAGGATATTTCATGCAGAAATGATTTTGATTGCATAGACAATAATATCTACACTGAAGATATCTGCTTGAATCCAGGAACTATTATTAGTTCATGCGAGCATAAATCTATCAGATGTTTGAATAATTCTGATTGTGGAATTGATAGTTATATAGGAGAAGCTTTTTGCTATGGAGAAAAAATTGAAAGGAATTTTATGGATTATTCTTGTATTAATCAGGGTAATCATTTAAGCAAATGCTTAAACTCAACAAGCTTGAAGATAATTCAGACTTGTGCTGAAAGCTGCATAGGCGGGGCATGCGTTGGAATAAATTGCAGAAATGATACTGGATGTGATGATAATAATTTTTATACTCAAGATAAATGCATAAATCCTTCTACAGTACAAAGCAGATGTGAACATAATTCTATTAAATGTATTTTTGATTCAGATTGTGGAATTTCAATGACTTCGAAATATTGTCAAAGTTCAAATCTTTGCACTTTGCAAACCTCTAATGTTTGTGAAAATTTTGGGAAAATTGACGCAAGATGTATTAATAGAAATTCTACAGAATGCATAGCCTGTGATTATGGTTGCAGAAACAATAGCTGTGTAAATTCTTTAGGCATTTTTATAGAGCCTCCTACTGTGGGAAGTGGATCTGGAGGAGGAAGTGGAGGAGGAGGTTGTGTTTCAGATTTAATTTGTTCTAATTGGAGCAATTGCATTAATGGAGAAAGCAGAAGGAATTGTGTTGATTCATGCTTAAAATTAACAAGAAATGAAAGTGAGAGTTGCGAGATTGTAAACCTCAAAAGTATATCTAGTGAAAAATCTGAAATTAAGGTAGAAGATTTACCAACAATTAAATCTGAAAAGAATTGGGATATTTTAAAAATTATTATATTCCTGATTCTTGTTATAATTTTTATAGTATTGTTAATAATATTTTTTTGGATTAGGCAGAGGAAAAAGAAACTTTTGGAAGAAACAAAGAATCAACTTGAAATAGTGAAAGTATGAATTTTATGAGAAAACACTTATTATTTAATAATTGAGTTTTTTACTAATAAAAAGTGATGAGAATTTTGCAAAATTCTCAGGAGAGCCCTTTGAAAATTCATTCAAAAAATGCTAAAAGATGAATTATTCAAAGTTCTCTGATAACTATATAATGGATTATCTATTATCTTAGTAAAGCAAAGAGAATTAAATTGTAAAGTGATAACTGGAGATTTACATTTTAAATTCTTAAAAAATATTGTTTTTCTAGAATAGTTAAAGATTTTGGTCAGGAGAATTTCATAAAATTTTATCCTTCCAATAGCCATTTCTAAACAGGAATTAATTTAATTTATATCTTTCAAAATATATATCCTAATATAATAGATGTTTAAAAATAATTGGGGAGTGAATTTAATATGAAAAAATACAAACAAGGAATGGATAGTGGAGGAAATCAAGCTGATAAAGACCCTAATCCTGAGATTAGTAGGAGAAGGCTTTTAGGCTATATTGTTGGAGGGGGAGCTTTGGCTGCTGGAATTTATTATGGCATTCCTGAACTTGTGAAAAGGGATCCTCAAAGAATGGAGCAATTTTTAAATAATATTATGAGGCAGAATAATGATCCTGAGGTAGTTGAAAATATTCATGAGAGGGTTGCAAGATATGAAAAAGAACTAGAAGAATTGGTTGAAGATGCAACACCTGTGAGAACATTTGCAGAATTAAATTCTGTTAGAAGAAATTTAAGAGGAAATTATAAACTTGTCAATGATATTGTTTGTCCGAATGGGCATAATTGGGAGCCGATTGGAGATTATAAAAATCCTTTTTTTGGAACATTTAATGGACGAGGATACACAATTTATGGATTAAGGGCTGAATGGCCTGAGAGAGATTTTGTTGGGATGTTTGGGTATTTTGGCAAAGGTGAAAGAAATCAGATTAAATATATTATTAATTTGAATCTTGAGAACGTAAATGTTAAAGGAAGATTTTATATAGGAAAATTAGTAGGATATAGCTTAAGAGAATTAATAATTAATTGTCATACGGATGGAAAGATTATTGGAAAAATAAATGTAGGTGGTTTAGTAGGTATTAGTCATGGAATCTTATTGAAAAGTTCTGATAATGGTGTAGTTAAAGGAGAAAAATGGGTTGGTGGTTTGGTATCTTGTAATTCTAATGGTTATGTTATAAATTGTTTACCAAATGAGAAGGTCAAAGGTGACGAATACGTTGGTACTCTGATAGGTCATAATTATGTATGTATCGATGGTTCGGATGACTTTTCAGAACATATCATCAACTCACCAGGAACAATTGGGTTGGATACGAGTCCAAAGAGGAAATAAATATTATGTCAAGAAAACCTAGAACTGAATATGAGCAAAGGCATGAGGGAGAAATATCTAGACGAAGGCTTTTGGGTTATTTGATTGGGGGCGGGGCTTTGGCAGCTGAAATTTATTATGGTTTGCCTGAGCTTGCGAAAAGAGATCCTCAAAGAATGGAACAATTTTTAAATAATATTATGAGGCAGAATAATGATCCTGAGGTAGTTGAAAATATTCATGAGAGGGTTGCAAGATATGAAAAAGAACTAGAAGAATTGGTTGAAGATGCAACACCTGTGAGAACATTTGCAGAATTAAATTCTGTTAGAAGAAATTTAAGAGGAAATTATAAACTTGTCAATGATATTGTTTGTCCGAATGGGCATAATTGGGAGCCGATTGGAAGTTTGGAAAAACCTTTTACAGGAACTTTCAATGGTCAAGGATATACAATTCATGATTTAAGAGCTGAATGGCCAAAGAGAGATTATGTTGGGATGTTTGGTTCTATCTGTGGAGAAGTTTGCAAAATTAGCTAATTTTGTTGAAAATTAAACAAATGCTGATTTTTCTCAAAAATCAGATAATATTGAAATTTCATTTGCCAGTCGGCAAAAGTGAAATTTCTTATTTTATTATTAATGCAATAGAAAAATAGAAATAGTAGTGAATGTTTTTTATTTAAAAGATGGAATCACTTACAAATTTTGCATTAAAAGAAAAATATGCTAAAGTAAAACAGCTTCGTTCTAGACTGGAAGATATGAAGAATTTAATAGACTGGAATGCTTTTTTAAAATTCTTTCCTGAGAAAGAATCTGATGTTGGCAGACCAAATTATGAAAAAATATTAATGATAAGAGTTCTTTTTTTACAGGGATGTTATGGGATGAGTGATGAGGAAACAGAATTTCAGATTTATGATAGATTAAGTTTTCAGCAATTCTTGGATTTTCCAAATTATATTCCAGATTATTCAACAATCTGGAGATTCAGAGAAGAACTTGCAGAAGGAAACCTTTTTGATAAAATATGGGATGAATTAAATAAACAAATTGATGATAAAAATATTAAAGTGGAGAAAGGACATATTCAAGATGCAACTTTTATCGAAGCTGATCCTGGTAAAACAAATTCAGGTATGCAAGACAGAGGAAGGCTTGCAAAAACTTCAAGAAGCAAAGATGGAAGCTGGACTAAGAAAGGAAAGAAAAGTATTTTTGGATTTAAAGCTCATACCAAAGTAGAAAGAGGTTCCAAGTTAATTAAAGATTTTGCAGTCACGACTGCAAAAACTCACGATGGAAAAATAGATCTTGCAAATCCTGACGATATTATGTATAGGGATAGAGGATATAGTGGATGTGGAACGAGAGCTAAGGGAGATGCAACAATGAAAAGAGGAAATCTTACACCTCACGAAAAATTAAGAAATCTAAGAATAATGAAAAAGAGAAGTATTGGTGAACATCCATATGGAACAATTAGCAGAAGTTTTCATGGAGGAAAAACAAAACTTACTGAACTTCATAGAGTTTTTGTCCAAGTTGGATTTGTGTTCATAGCCTATAATGTTTTCAGATTGGCATTCCTCGTTGGAAAACCCATTTAACACTGCAATATTAAACCTCTTTTAATGAAAAACCCTTCAAAATTATCGAATATAAACATTAATAATAAAAATAAGTAAACTTTTCTTGTCCGTTAGGCAGAAAAGTTTACAATATTAACTGGCAAAGCCAGCATTCTATAAATATTAATAAAAAATTTATTGAAAAACTAATTTTTCAAAATTCTCTGTGAAAAAGAATCAGTTCATAATAAAAGATTAACTGCAAAAATAGAAGAAGCTCCGTTTGATTGCAAAATAT